>CAYJQA010000243.1:0-8055 GCA_964372065.1 uncultured Litorilinea sp. | reverse complement strand
GTGCGCGCCCACAACGGCTTGATCGCCAGCAACGGTCGCGCCCATGATCAAATTGTGGAAACGGTCGCGCGGATTTGTGAGGAGTTTGGCTTCAATGAAGATGACGGCTTTTGGTAAGCCGCCCCGACTCGCCACCCAATCCTAACGGGGTAAGCGCCATGGCGCCCAATCGATATGAGAGCCGCTGGATCTTCGGGCTGCACGACCCGGGCGGCGAGCAGACGATGCTCGACGCCGGCAAGCCAGGGTGGATCGTGTTCACGGAGGCGATTGGCGCTGACCCGAAGAGCCGGGCAGGCCGCGATTTCCGTCCCTATGGCAGCCGCGGCTTTGGCGTGATCTGCCGGCTGAACCACGGCTATTATCCGGACGGCACGCTACCGTTCAGCGGCGCATACGCGGCGTTTGCGCAGCGGTGCGCCAATTTCGTGTCTGCCAGCCCTGGCTGTCATCACTGGATCATCGGCAACGAACCGAACTACTCGATCGAGCGTCCCACGGCGCAGCAGCGCGAACTGCCCGCGCTGGTGGCCGAGCAGGAGCCGCTGGCCGCGCCCGAACCACCCAAGCGCTGGTGGGAACGGCTGCTGGCATGGCTGGCTAGGCTGATGCGCGGTGCGCCGCTGCGGCAGGCCGAGTTCGCCCCGATGCCGTGGGAGCCAAGCCCGGTGGTGGAATCGGTCCCTCTGGATGACCCCTTTCTGCGCAGCCTGCCGGAGCGTTTCAGCGCGCTGGATGTGACCCCGGCCAGCGCGGCCCAGGCCGGCCCCGCAGCGCAATCGGCGGCGCTCTACGGCGAAGTGATCACACCGGCACTCTATGCGCGGTGCTATCGACTGTGCCGGGACGCGATTCGCGGTCTGCCGGGGCACGAGGAGGATCGCGTGCTGGTGGCGGGGATCGCGCCGTGGAACAACCAGACGCGCTACCGGGGCAACGAGCGCGGCGACTGGGCGACGTATCTCGGCGATGTCCTGGAGCAACTGGGGCCGGAGGGGTGTGACGGGCTGGCGATGCACGCCTACACGCATGGGTCAAGTCCGCGCTTGATTGCGAGCGACGCCAAGATGCAGCCGCCCTTCGCCGACCGCCACTATGAGTTCCGGGTGTATCGCGATTTCCTGGGCGCGGTGCCGCCCACCATGCGGCACTTGCCGGTGTACATGACGGAAACCGATCAAGTGGAACCGTGGCTAAACGATAACACCGGCTGGGTCCAGAAGGTATATGCCGAAGTGAACGACTGGAACCGGCTGCCGGGGAACCAGATCATCCACGCGCTGGCGCTGTACCGTTGGCCGCGTTATGACCGCTGGTACATCGACGGCAAGCAGGGCGTCATTGCGGACTTCCGGGCGGCGCTGGCGCGGGACTACCGGTGGGACTATCAGACGCCGCTGCCCGCGGGCTTTCGCGCCGGTGACCTGCTCAAGCTGGTGGCCTATGTGAACTTGCGGCGAACGCCCGGCTATATCGGCAAGACGGCCGACGACCGCGTTGGCGACCTGCAGCCCGGTCAGACCGTGAGCGTCCTGGACGCGTCCAGCACGGTGGTGGACGGTTTAGTCTGGTGGCGGGTGCAGGTACAGGACGTCCAGCCCGCGCTGCAAGGGTGGTTGGCGCAGGCCGGACCTGATGGGATGCCCCTGGTGGAGCGGGTGAGCGGGGAGGAGCCGACGGTCCCGACCGCGCCGCCGCCAGTGGTCGCCCGGCTCAAGCTGGGCGACCGTGTCCGCACGACGACGATCGTCAACGCGCGGCGCACGCCCGGCCACATGAACAAGCCGGCGGACGATGTGGTGCGGGAAGTGACGATGGGCACGGTGTTGACGCTGGTCGATGGCCCGCAGATTGTGGACAGTCTGGTCTGGTGGATCGGCGAGGACGACCTGCGGGTGCGCGCGGGCTGGCTGGCGGAGAGTCTGCCAACCGGCGCGGCCTTGCTGGAAGTGGATACCGGCACGGTTGTAACCCCGCCGGTGCCGTCGGAGCCGGTGGCGCGGTTCAAGCCAGGTGACCGCGTGATGACGGTGGCCTTTGTGCGGCTGCGACGCACGCCGGGCTTCCTGAACAAGCCGCCGGAAGACGTGATCGCCGAGATCTGGCAGGGGACGTCGGTCGTGATCGTCAGCGGCCCCGAAAGCGTCGATGACCTCGCCTGGTGGGAGGTTGACACGCAGGATATTACGGGGCGCGACGTACGCGGCTGGATGGCGGAGGCCGCGCCGGGCGGGATGCCGCTGTTGGGCGAGCGCAAGAATGAAGATACCACGCCCTTCAAGCGGGGCGATCTGGCGGTGGTGGGGCCGACGCCGGTCCTGATCCGCCGCACGGCCGGGTACATCAACAAGCCTGATGACGACGTGTTGGGCGAATTTGCGGCGCGTACCACGCTCTATTTGCTGCAAGGACCGCGCAATTCGGACGGGCTAGCGTGGTGGCGTGTTTCGGGCGTGACCCGGTTTGGGGCGACCTCCGGCTGGGTTGCCCAGGGCGCAGCGAACGGGGCGACCCTGGTGGGGCGCGGCGTCAAACTGCCCGGCACGAGCATCCCCGATCTCAAGGCCGGGGCCTATCTAGGCGCGCCCTTTGCGGGCCAGTTTGGCATCTCACAACTGTGGGGCGAGCGCCCTGAGTTTTACGCACGCTATTCTTATGACGGAGTGGCCCTATTGGGCCATAATGGAATAGACTTCCTGACACCCATGGGGACAGTGGTTACCGCCACTGATAGCGGTGAGGTAGTGATGACGGGTTTCGAGCCGGACGGCTTCGGGAACTACGTCATGTTGGCCCATGCGTGGGGCCAATCGGTCTATGCCCATCTGGAGACGATTGGCGTGGGCTTGGGCCAGCGACTAGACCGCGGGGCGACCGTGGGCGCCTCCGGCAACAGCGGCGGCAGCACGGGACCGCACCTGCATTTTGCCATCCGCATTCACCCATTCGTGCGGACCGACGGGTGGGGTGGCTATGCCGATCCATTACCCTACATGAATCCGGGCGACGTTCAATGGCCGTCGTACATGTTGGATGCGACGAGCCAGGCGTTGCCGGGGGGGCCGGTCGGCGAAACGCCGCGTATGCCCCCGCCGCGTATGGCCGACGATGCGCCCGGCTTGATCCGACCTTAACGGAGGGCGAATGGTTCGTCCTTTGTATGATTCCGAGTCGATTTTCGGCCTGCACGATGCAGGCGGCGAACGGCTGTTCCTAGATTCCAATCGATCCGGCTGGATCGTCTTTAGCGAGGCCATCGGACATGACCCCGAGGACCGCTCGAGCGTCGATTTTACGCGCTGGAGCGATCAGGGATTGGGCGTCATATGCCGCCTGAGCCACGGTTTTCCGCCGGACGGCACGATCCCCCATAGCAGCCTGTATGAGGAGTTCGCCCGGCGCGTGGCGAACTTTGTCGGCAACAGCGCGGGCTGCAAAGTCTGGATCATCGGCAATGAGATGAACTATGCTGTGGAGCGGCCTGGCGTCCAGGTGGACTGGTCGCGCCATGCGTCGGCGCGCGCCACGACCCCGGAACAGGCCGATCCCATGCGCCGCGGGCTGGTGGTGCGCTTTAACGTGCTGCCGGACCATTCCACGGAGATCCGCACCACGCGCGGGGCCATGATCAGCCCCGGCGAGGTCATCACGCCGGAACTGTATGCGCGCTGCTATCGCCTGTGCCGTGAAGCCATCTTGCGGCTGCCGGGACACGCCGACGACCAAGTGCTCGTCGGCGCGGTTACGCCGTGGAACAGCCAGACGATCTATCCGGGGAACGCCAACGGCGACTGGGTGCAGTATTTTCGCGATATCTTGGAGCAGTTAGGGCCGGCCAACTGCGGCGGCCTTGCGCTGCATACCTATACACACGGCGGCGACCCGGCGCAGATCACGTCCGCGGATAAGCTCGGTCCGCCCTATCAGAGCCGTCACCGTGAGTTTCGCGCATATACCGACTTTATGGCGGCGATCCCGGAAGCCATGCGCCACCTGCCGGTCTACATCACGGAGACGGATCAGACGGAACCGTGGCTGGATGTAAACAACGGCTGGGTGCGGGATGCCTATGCCGAGATTGACGGTTGGAACAAACAGCCGGGTAATCAGCAGATCCGCGCCCTGGTGCTGTACCGCTGGCCCAAGCTGGACAAGTGGCACATTGCGGGCAAGGACGGCGTGCTGGACGACTTACGGGCCGCCTTGCGCCAGGACTACACCTGGCGCGGCGGCGAGGCGTCGCCGGCCGTCGTGGTCGAGGAGCGCCTGAGCGCCGTGCGAGAAACCCCGGCCGTGGAGGAGCGCACCACCGTCCGCGAGGAGAACGGCAAGCGTCAGGCGGAGCGCGAGGCGGCCAAACCGGCCAAGACCTATCCCTATCGGGCGCAGTGGCTGGACGATCGGTTCCCGGCGCGATTGAGCGCGGGGCAGGTGATTTCCGCGCCGGTCACGGTCAAGAATGTGGGCACGCTGGCCTGGTCCGTGGGGGGAAGCCAGCCGTTTCGCGTTGGGTATCGGTACTATCGCAACCGGCGGCTCTTGACGCTGGGAGATGAGAAGGCGCTGCGCACCGACGTGCCGCAGGAGATCGCGCCCGGCGAGTCCGTCACCGTCACCGTGCGCATCGCGCTGCCGGACCAACCGGGGAACTACACGCTGGAACTGGACATGGTCCAGGACGGCGTGACGTGGTTCAAGGAGCAGGGGTCGCCAGTGCTGACGCGCTGGCTGACGGTGGAAGCGCCGCGCCGCGAGATCAAGCTCGACGGTACGGACACGGCGCTGCCGGTGCCGCTGTTTTCCGATGTGACGACCGCGCTGCCGCGCGCCGGGACACCCTATGCGCGGCGCGGGCTGAACCAAATCCGCTATGTGGTGATCAGCCACACAGGCGCGAATCCGCGGCTGGGGCTGGACCGGATCGCGGAGACGCACATCCAGTATGGGTATCCGGGCATCGTCTACGACTTTGTCATCGACAGCCACGGGCAGGTCTACAAGGTCACGAACCTGGAAGATGTGGCGCAGCCCGACCAAGTGTGGTCGGAGCAGGGCGTCAACATTTGTCTGACGGGCAATTTCTCGGTCGGCGCGCCGCCGCTGGCGCAACTGGACGCCACAGGCAGGCTGTGCGCGTGGCTGGCGCAGAATCTCGGCTTGTCGCCGGACGCCATCGTGGGGCTGGGTGAGCTTTCCAAGAGCGACAGCCCCGGTGAGAGCTTCTACCGCGGGCCGGCGTGGAAGGGCATCTTGGCGCGCCAAGTGCGTCTACATCTGGCGGCCTTTACCAGCGCCGGCGAGAGCGGGCGTGTCCAGGAACTGACGGCCAACCTGGTCGACATGCGGGAACGCAATCGCGAGTTGCAGGAGCAACTAGATAGCGCCCAGGGCGAGCGCATCCGGTTGGATTCCGTGACGCTGCGGCTGGAGGCGGAGCTTACGGAGCTGCGCCGCCAACTGGAGACGCAGACGGTGGAGACCGCCGGCGGGATTCGGATCTACAAGTGGATCGACCAACTGCCGCGTGACGAGGCGCGTTATCGACCGCGCACGAGCCAGGATGTGCGGAACATTGTCATTCATCACACCGCTATGCATGTGGACACGCCGCTGGCCGAGTTGGCCGCGGTCCACCGCCAGGAGTGGCCGGGGCTGCTGTTTGACTATGTGGTGGACGGTGCCGGCGATGTCTATCAGACACAGCCGCTGGACCAGGTTGTCGATACCGGCGAGGAATTCTTGACCCAGGCGGTATCGGTGGCGTTTGCGGGCGACTTCAACGACGCGACACCCAGCAATGACCAGTTGGACGCCGGTGGGCGCTTGCTGGCGTGGCTGCTGGATCGCTTCCCGCATTTGCGGATCGAGCAGATCAAGGGCGCCTGTGAACTGACTGATCTGACATCGCCTGGCGCACAGTGGTTGGACGGCCAACGCTGGCGCGAACTGCTGCTGGCGGCGGTGCGCCGTCAGCGCGGGCTGGTGGAGCCTAGCGAAGTCGAAGCGGAGCTACGCAGCAAGGCGACGCAGTATGAGCACGAGCTACAAGTCGCCGAGCGCACGGTCCAACTCTTGCAGGAGCAGAAGACACGGCTCCAAGCGGAACAACAGCGGTTGTTGGCGCAGGTTGCCGACGCGCAGCAGGAGTCGCGCGCGTATGTTATACCGCAGCCGGCGGTGCGGTCGGTCGCCGGCCAACTGGCGGCGCACCCGACGCTGCGCTTTGAGCGGCGGCCCACCAGCCAGATCACGCACATCGCGATCCACCACACGGCGACGCCGGCGACGATCAGCCCGTCGCGCATCGCGGAACTGCACGTGGCGGCGGATGCGAGCCGGGGCAAAGAGGCGTGGCCGGGCATTGGCTATCACTATTTCGTCCACGCCGACGGCTCTATTGACCAGACGAATCCGCTGGAGAGCGCCAGCTATCACGTGCACCGGCATAATATGTACTCGGTGGGGATTGTCTTCGCCGGGTCGTTTATGAACGGGCGCATTCCCACATCGGCGCAACTGCGCTCCGGCGCGCATCTGGTATCGTGGCTGATGCAGGAGTTAGGCATCCCGTTGGCGCGCGTGTGGGGGCATCGGGAGTTTCCCGACAACACGACGGTGTGCCCCGGCAGCGAATGGACGATGGGCAACCGCTGGCGGGACCTGCTGTTCGAACGCATCGAGCAGATTCAGGCCGGCATCGGCATTAAGAGTGTGCGTCACTATCTGCTGTTCTGGCAGCGCGCGTATCCTGGGCCGCTGGCGCGCCAGGACTTTGTCAACGCGATCAATTACATCGTGCGGTTCCGTCCCGCGGTGGGGTTCAGCGTGCACGATGCGCGCAATGCGGAATATGTGACGATCGTGGGCGGCGAGGCGGGCATCAGCGCGGCGGAGGAGGAAACGCTACGTAGCAGCGGGTGCAAGGTCGAGCGCATCGCCGGTCGGGACGAGGAGGAGACGAGCCGGTTGTTGGCGGAGATGGCGGGCAGTGGACGCCGTTTCCGCACGTTCGACGTGGATATTGCGTAATGGGCGCCGAGGCGAGCAGCTTCCCGGCCTATCGCGCCGGTCGCGCCGCCGGGCTGTCGGGCATGGTCGTGCGCTATCGTGGGCTGGGCGCGGCCTATCCCGTGACGCTGCCGGGGTTTGAGGGGCCGCTGGACCTCCTGCTGCACCTGATCGAGCAAGACAAGCTGGACATCAGCGAGATCAGCCTGGTCGCGGTCACCGACCAGTACTTGCGCACGCTGGATCTGCTGGAAGAACTGGAGCCGGGCGCGCTGTCTGATTTCCTGGTCGTCGCGTCCAGGTTGCTGTACATCAAGTCCATGCGTCTGCTGCCCAAGCCCGCGGCGGGTGACGCGGAAGACGAGGACACGGCGGATGATCTGGTCCGCCATTTGCTGGAATACCGCCAGTTCAAGCGCGTGGCGGCCACGCTGCGCGCTCTGGACGACGAAGGCGCGCGTCTGTTTGGCCGTCCTGGGAGCGCAGTGGCGGCGGAGTTCGAGCCGAAGACGCCCGTATTTGGCGAGTTTGAGCAGGGTCTGCTACAGCAGGCGCTCAAGCGTGCGCTGGCGCGGACGCCGGAAGCGCCGCCGGTTCACAGGATCCAACCCTATTCGGTGACGGTTGCCGACCGCATCGAGACTGTCCGCGGGCTGTTGGCGCGTGCAACGAACGGTCCGGTGCGCGCGGCGCTGCCCTTCTCGCAGTTGCTCGACGGCGCCGCAAGCCGTGTCGAGATCATCGTGACGTTCCTGGCAGTCTTGGAGCTGATCAAACAAGCCGAACTGGTCGCGGTTCAAAGCGACACATTTGGCGAGATCATGTTGGCTCAGGCGGATCCCAGCGACGAGCGCGCCGTGGCGTCAGCGCCGTCGCAGGATGACGAGGCCGACCCCGAATAACCCGGCCCCCAAGAAGCCGACAATCCCCAGCATGAGCAAGGTACGCGGTTGGTTACTGCGGGCCAGGTCAAGCAGTTGATCCGGGCCGGGCAGTGCGCCTAACTGCGCGGGCGGCGCGGTGACGGTCGGCCACGGGGTCCACGTG
>CAYJQA010000242.1:0-8110 GCA_964372065.1 uncultured Litorilinea sp. | reverse complement strand
GGTCTTTCCTCTTGCCTGTTCGATAATACTAGCGGCGGTTTCCGGGAGCCCCCTGGGCGCGCCGGCGCGGGCGGCACGGATCGGCGGTTGGAAAACCGCCGCTACGATGGCCCATCTTTGTGTTCTTTGCGGCCATTCTTGGCGGCCATTCTCTGTGAACTGAAAGAAAGCGGTCATGGCGAAGTGGCGTAGTCATCCGGAGTTTCATACCGCGTTCGAGCACCCCAAGGTGCGCGAGCTGCAAGGGCTGCTGGCGCGGCATCCCGACGTGGGGCCGCAGCGCGCCTCCCGCTTTATCGAGCGCATGGTGCTGGGCTTTATGCACCAGGCGGGCGACGTCCACGCGGCCGAGCTGGCGCGGCGGCTGGATCAGCTCTTTGACACGCGCGCCAAGCTCACCGACGCCTTTGACTCCGTGCTCAGCGGCGAGAAGGTCAGCGCCGACACGGTCCGCAAGCTCTTTCGCGACATGGACGAGCACATGGACGCGCTGCTGGAATCGCCCGCGGAACGGCTCAAAAAGCAGGGCGGGCCGCAACTGCCGTCCGGTCTGCCCACCAACGTGTGGATGCCGCGCGCCGGGGCGCTGCGCGTCGCGCTGGGCGACCTGCTGCCGCACTTCGAGAAGCTGCCCGCGGAGATCCGCGACGCGCTGGGCTTTGCCGCCGAACGTTACCCGGAGCAGTTGCGTAAGGTCATCCGCGCCGAGACGGTGGAAGGCTTTATCCGCGAGATCCGCGAACTGGACAAGCTGTTGGCTAAAGAGCGCATGGACTTCGACGTCTTCCGCCGCCTGAACGACGGCATCGAGACGCTGCAGCGGCGGGCGCTCGGCAAGGGCGAACTCGCCGATGCGATGCTGGCGTGGTCGCGCAGCGCCGGCCTGCCGGAGCCGCTGCGCAGCACGGTCCACGGCGACCCGCGGCTGCTGGCCTTTGTGCATAACCCGCAACTGCTGCAAGACCTGTTTGGCGCGTTCAACCGCGAGCCGCGCAGCTACCCCTTTTACGGTTATGTCAGAATCCTGCAAAACCACGTGCGCGGCAAGCTGGGCGAGTTTGAGGCCACCTTCCGGCTGGGCGAAGACTTCCACGTGCTCAAGGGGCCGGAAGGCAGCGTCACCACCGCCGGGACCGACCTGGTCGTGGTCAACGTCAAGACGGGCGAGGTGCATTTGATTGACAACAAGGCCTTTACCACGCGCGAGCAGGTGGACGCGGTCAGCGCGCTGACCAGCAATCTGCCCAAGAACCTGAGCGACGACATCGCCGCGTTCGGCGGCCGCGTGGGGGGGCGACCGGAAGTGCCCATCACGGTGCAGGGCGCGCTCAAGCGGCTGGATGATGCGCGCGCCGAGTTGGCGAGTCTGGGCATCACGAACACGGCCAAGGCGACCGCGGCGCAGCAGCCGACCATCGCCGCGGTGCTGGCGCGGCACGGCATCCGCCGCGAGGTCACCGGCGCGGCGGGCATCGTCACCAGCGTGTCGGCCGCGCTGCAAGCCATCGGCATCGAGTTACGCAACGTGAACTAAAGCGAGAGAAGGAGAAGGCTCACGCAAAGCCGTCCAGGCGCAAAGAATGGCCGCAAAGAGCGCAAAGAGCGCAAAGGAGAGCAGGGCAAGCCGCTACTGTCATTCCGCGCCCAAAGGGCTCCCGAGCGAGGAATCTCTCTGCTCTGGAGCGCGCCAGAGAGATTCCTCGGCTGCGCCTTCTAAGGACACGCTGATCGTAGGTGCGGTTTTCCAACCGCACGGGCGGCCCCGGCGGTTCAAAACCGCCGCTACAAAAGCCGACGTGTCCTCGCGTGCTTAGCGCCGGAACCGGCATGGGACACTCGGAATGACAATCTGCCCTTTGTGGTCTTTGCGTTCTTTGTGGTAGACATCTCCGGTCTTGTTCTGGCCTTGGCGTGCTTTGCGCCTTTGCGTGAGACATCTGCTTTTTTCTGAGGAGTCGGCATGACGAAGATTACCCGGAGCTTTCAGGATTACGGCGTGATGCCGTCGGCGGTCATTTCGGACGGGCCGGTCGCCGTGCCGCTGTGGGGCGTGACGACCATGTCGCTGGCGCAGACCTATCACCTGCCGCCCATCGGCTCCAAGGGGGCGCGCGCCATCGTCGCCGCGCATGACGATACCGTGACGCTCACCGGCGTGCTGGTGGGCGTGGAGCGTTACGCCTGGAAAGCGGCGCTGGAACTGCTGGCCGAGACGTCCAAGCGGGGCGGCGTGGGCCAGGCGCTGGCCGGGCTGGTGGGGGCCAATATCTCCGGGCTGATCCTGATCACCTCCATGACCATCCGCACCGACATGCAGATTCAGACGCTGACCTTTAACGCCAACGCCACCAAGCGCGATGTCATCGACGTCACCATCACCCTGGTGTACATGCCCGCGCCGGGCGCGCTGGGCAAGCTGCTCGACCTCGCCAGCATCGGCGTCGGCGCGCTGGCCGACTTCGGAGGACAATAGCCATGCCGCCCTTTCCCATCCAACGCTACTTGACGCCGGACCCGCCCCCCGGCGGCGGCGACCTGAGCGCCGCCGGCTTTACGCTGATCGACGACCGCATCACCGGCGGCCTGCCCCATACCATGCGGCTGGATGACGGCGCCGACCTCACGCTCTTTCTGCCCAGTGGGTTGGCCCACACCTGGCGCACGCTTGACCCCGCCACGGTGGTCAGCCTGGGCGAAAGCGAGCGCCGCGCCCACGACCCGGCCGTCGCGCCGGAAACCGCGCCCGCCGGCCGGGTGCCGCTGTTGCTGCGGCTGCGCGTGGGGGGCGCGCCCGCGGCCGTCTGCCCGGTGGTGGCGGGCCGGCGCGGCTTTTTGCCCGAAGGCGACCGCGCCCAGGACGCCGACGCCGCAGGCGTGCGCGTCGAAGTGGTGGTGCTGGGGTGGGCGCTGTATGCCGGGACGGTGCGCGGGCCGGGCGATTACGGCTCGTTTATCAAGCTGGCCTGGCGGCGCGCCGACCAGGCCGTCGCGCACTTCTCCACCCCGCCGGTCAACCCCTACGTGATCCGGCGGCTGCCGCCCGCGCAGAAGATGGAATCCGAGCTGGGGCGCAGACAGGTGCGCCGCCTCAGCCGCTTCGACATCAAAAAGGTGCTGGTGCGCTATGACGAAGAATGGGCGGGCAAGTTTGTGAAGGAAATCAAGCCGCGATGAACCTGCCGGGAACGTCCAAGCAAAAACTGGTCGTGGGCAATGACGCCGGGTATGTGCTCACCTTCCACATGGAGGAGCAGGGCAAGGTCGTCGAGAAGCCCGCATTGGAGCTGGATCGCGGCGACTATTACACCGAGATCGACGCCACGCTGCCCGGCGGGCTGGAAGGCGGGAGCTATACCTTTGTGGTCGAAGGGCTGACCGACAAGCACTATGCGATCATCCGCCAGCGCGGGGAAAAGCGCGTCACGGTGGTGCGGCTCTATCTGTTTTGGCGCGACACCAACCAGAGCTTGGCCGGGCTGGCCGCCAACCTGGGCGGGCTGACCGACGTGCTGAACGCGACGCGCGGCAAGGCCGACCCCCAATTCCTGGTGGCCGAATTGGCCATCACCGGCGTCAAGCGCCAGGTGGGCAAGCGCCGCTATGAGGCCGTCATCGAGGCCCGCGAGCGCGTCTTTGAGCGGCTGGCGACGACCAAGTATGCCCAGTTCACCGCGGAGAAGAAGCCGCAGGAATACGCCAACGCCCTGGACGCGGCCCAGCGCATCGCCGAAACGGTGGTCCCGGTGGCGAAGGCGTACCCGCTGGCGGCGGACGTCAAGGCGACGGTCAAGCCGGTCGCGCCGGAGCCGGGCTATTTTGCGGTGGAGACGCTGCGCGAGCTGGCGAAGGGGCTGGAGAAGCTGACCAAGCAGCGCGGGCGCGGCCTCTTTCTGATCCGCGACGGCAAGCTGCACATCGGCGTGCGCCCGATTCCGCTGACCGGCGACCCCATCGACGTGACCGCGCGCACCGGGCTGATCGAGGCCGTGCCGCAGCGCAGCGAGGTGACCGACCCCAACGCCGCGGCGACCAAGAACGACCGGCCGCCCAAGGAGGAGGAGAAGCCGCCCAAGCGCGATGTCTTTGCGCTGACCTTCAAGGGGCGGCCCGACCTCAAGCCCGGCGATGTGGTGCGCTTCAACCCCGCGCCCGAAGACGAAGGCGAAAAGACCGCGGGCAGCCCCTTGGGCGCGATCGGCGACCTGCTGCAAGGGCCGCTGATCCCGTCGCTGGGCGACGAGAAGGTGGGCGACAAGGCCGTGCTGCTCTATGTCACGAGCGTCCAGCACAAGTTGGGCCGCACCGCGGGCTTTGTGACCACGGTCAACGGCGTGTCCATCACCAAAGGCCAGGAGTGGGACGTCTACTCCGACCCGCCGGGCCGGGAGGCCGAAAGCCGTAACGGGACGTCGGGCAGCGGCGGCTCCAGCAGCGACCGCGCCGCCGGGGCCATCGAGACGCTGGTACGCCGCGAGATCGAGGCGCGGCGGCTGCCCGAGGTGGGCGAGGTGCGCGGGATGACGAGCAAGGCGGACAAGGACGACGCCGAGCCGCCGCGCCAGTCGTTGACCCTCTGGCAAGGGCTGGAGGCGGGCGACGGCAACCCCAATGCAGCGCGGCGGCGGGCCATCCGCCGGGCGAATGTGTGGCAGGCGCGCGGCGTGCCCTATGCCAGCCCCTTCGCCTGGGGCAAGTGCGGGCTGGTGCTGCCCCGCTATCCGGGGACGCGCGTGCTGGTGGCGTATCGCAACGGCGACCCCAACGACCCGGTGGAGATCGGCGCGCTGTGGGAGTCGGGGCAAGGGCCGGACGCCAAGCCGGGCGACTACTGGCTGATCCTGCCCGCGGCGGCCAAAGAGCCGCGCGACGCGGTCGACGCGACGGCCACGCCCCTGCCCTACACCGGCCCGGTGACGCAAGACCTGATCGACGCCGACGGCAACCGCATCATCGAGGTGGGGCAACTGACCATCCGCATCGGCAAAGAGACGCTCAAGGACGCGGGCAAACGTCCCGACGCCGTGGCCGACGATGAGGCCATCACCATCGAGCACGCGGGCAAAGGGACGCGCATCGTCATCACCAGCGAAGGCGCGCTGATCCTGGAATCCACGGAATCTATCGAGATCGCCACCGAAAAGGACCTGAACATCTCGGCCCAGAACGTCAACATCACCGTGGCGGGCAAGGTGGACATCAAGTAGAGGGGAGAGGGAGGGGATTTCACCGCAAAGAACACAAAGAGCGCAAAGAAGAGCCTTATTTTGGCCTATGTGTCCTATGCGTTCTTTGCGGTGAATTTCTCTCCCTCTGGAGGGGGGCAGCATGGCGAAGGTATTGACGGCAGCGAGCGTGATCGGCTGCGGGCACGGCCCCGGCAAAGTGAGCGTCAGCGGCAACGGCAAGCTGGTCGTGGCCGGTAAGCCTGCGCTGCTCAAGAGCGGCGTCAACGGCAAGAGCGTGGGCGCGTGCGCCACGCAGCAGAGCAACAGCACGACGCCTTGCAAGACGGCGTCGGTGACGGCGGGCGAGGCGCGCAAGCTGACTATCAACGGCCAGCCCGTGCTGCTCGATGCCACGCTGGCGGGGACGACCAACGGCAACCCGGTGGGCAAGCTCTCTGCGACCGCTAATCAGGGCAAGCTGACCGCGGTGTGAAGCAGAGCAGAGATGTTTACCGCAAAGAACACAAAGATCGCAAAGAAGAAGGGGGCAAACACGAGCAGGATCGTAGCAATAGGCTATCTTTTGTGATCTTTGCGTTCTTTGTGGTGAATTCCTCTTCTCTCAGGAGAACCATCTATGGCCTGGCAGAGCAGCCAACTTGTCGAGCGTGAACAGCAGATCGCCCGCCGCCGCGTGCTGGGCTGGGGCGCGCTGGCCGCCGAGGTCTTCCCCGGCGCGGACCTGGGCCGCGACCTGGTGCTGGCGCGCAACGCCGCGGGACGGCTGGACCTGGCGCTGGTGGAAGGCATGGACAACCTGGCCCAGTCGTTGACCGTGGCGCTGACCACCCGCTTGGGCGATGACGTGTTCAACGTGGACTTTGGCTTCGACGGGCTGAATGCGCTGGTGGAAGAAACCAACCCGATCCTGGTGCGCGAGCGCGTCCGCATCGCCGTGATTCGCACCCTCAAGCGCGACCCCCGCGTCGGGCGCATCGTCGACGTCAAGCTGGCGGGCGAGGGCCAGTTGGAGCCGCTGCCCGCGGCGGGCGCACGCACGCTGAATGTGCGCGTGGTCTTTGAGACCCTGACCGGTGAGACGCTCACCGTAGATTTGGCAAAGGGGGCAACCAATGGCTGACCCGCTGACGGCCGGCGCGAACGGCGACGACGCCACCCGGATCGACACCGCCGACGTGCTGGCGATTGACGACGCGCTGAGCCGCGCCACCGGCGGGGCCGGCTTTGGCGTCACGCGCACCGGCTTTGCGGCCAAGCCCTTTGCCCGGCTCCTGGCGGAAAAGCTGGCCCTGGCGCGGGCGCTCTTGGGTGAAGACCTGGACCTCGGCTCCGGCGCGGTGATCCGCAAGCTGCTGGAGGTCGCCGCGCTGGAAGACGCCCGCACCTGGGCCGGCCTGGGGGCCATGTACGACAACAGCTTTATCGTCTCGGCCACGGGCGAGGCCCTCTCGCGGCTGGGCGAGGAGGTGGGGCTGCCGCGGCCTTTTCTGGAGGCGACCGGCCGCGTCAAGCTCAAGCTGGAGGAGGCGCTGCCCGCGGGCGTGACCCAATTGACCCTGCCGCACGGCGCACGGCTGCTCACGCCCGGCGGCCATCACGTCAGCCTGGACGAAAGCGCGGTCCTCTCGCCCGCCAACCCGGAGCGCAACGTCGGCGTCACGGCCTTTTATCCCGGCCCGTCGCACAACCTGGACCCGCAGCAGCCCGACCAGAAGATCGACCGCTTTCACCCGCTGGACCCGCAGGTCCCGCTGCTGGTGAAACAGACGCCCACGCTGGTCAGCATCACCCCGGAGGGGCCGTTGACTGGCGGCGCGCGCCAGTGGCCGGATGCCCGTTACCGCCAACTGCTGCTGGACGCGCCGCGCTCCGTGTGGACGGTGGAGGCCATCCGCATCGCGGTGTCGCTGGTCCCCGGCGTGCGCCAGGTGCAGGTGCGCGACGCCTGGGGCGGGCTGGACATCTACCAGTCGATCTTCGGCAATTTCAACTTTATCGAGCGCGTCTTTAGCCAAGAGCGCGACCTGGGCAGCCCCTACTATTTCAACGTCCTGGTGGCGCCCACCGCGGGCGCGATCATCGAGGGGCCGGACGGGCTGGCCGCGGCCGTGCTCTCGGCCATCGAAGACCTGCGCCCCATCGGCATCTTTCCCCAGGTGGACATCGCGCACGAAGTCGGCATCGGCGTGCAGGCCCAGCTCAAGGTCCAGGGGCTGCCGCTGCCCACGGGCGCGGCGGATGTGGTCAACGCGTCCGCGGCCGCGCAGCAGCTCAAGGCGCGGCTGCTGCACCGTCTGCGCCAGTACGTCGAGCGCATCGGCGTGGGCGAGCCGGTGCGCTATGCCGAGATCATTTGGTCCATCATGAATGAGCCGGGCATCGCCGACGCGGTGGACGTGCAGTTGATCCGCTATCCCGCCGGTCTGGCCGGGCTGGACTTTGGCGCGGGGCTGCCCGACGGCGCGCAGGTCATGGGCGTGGGCGAGAATGTGACGCTGCACACCAACGAAAGCCCGGTCTTTGTGGACAGCCCGGCGCGCCTGGTGATCGTGTGAGCAGAGAGAAGGGGAATTAACCACAAAGAACGCAAAGATCACATAGGCCGGACCAAGGCCCGGCTCTGTCATTCCGAGGAGTCTGCGACGAGGAATCCCTCCGGCGGGCGACCAGAGCAGAGAGATTCCTCGCTAACACTCGGAATGACAATTCCGGCTTTGCTCTGACCTTTGTGTTTTTTGCGTTCTTTGCGGTTAATCTCTCTGCTCTGGTAGCGGCTTGTGTATTTCTCTGCCGCGGCGCAGCCGGAGCAGAGAGATTCCTCGCTAACGCTCGGAATGACAATTCCGGCTTTGCTCTGACCTTTGTGTTTTTTGTGCTAGCCACATATCACTTTGGTCACGGATAGGGTTTGAAGCGCAAAGGGA
>CAYJQA010000241.1:0-8177 GCA_964372065.1 uncultured Litorilinea sp. | reverse complement strand
CATCAATACCTCACGCACCTTCGTCGCGATCGGCGCATAGCGGTAATTGAACGTGACGCGCAGATTGCGCCCCGTGCGCTCGATGGCGGCGAAAATGGCGCGTGCCTTCTCGGCGTCGATCGTCATAGG
The DNA here is from genome assembly GCA_964372065.1 of uncultured Litorilinea sp. GTDB lineage: Bacteria > Chloroflexota > Anaerolineae > Caldilineales > Caldilineaceae > QEUY01. Next base: position 8,048 of record CAYJQA010000241.1, on the reverse strand, counting down.
CTTTTCGGTGATGACGTCACACCCCAGTTCCATCGCGCGGATGATGTACGCGTGGTGCGTCGAGTCCATGCTGGTGACGACGATCACGTCCGGCTTCGTCTCATGCACAAGCCGATCAAACTCGGCCACCGCATAGGTCGGCAGCGACATCTGCCCATATTCGGTCGCCGCCAAGTTGCGATACCAGTCCATGCGCGTCTGGCTGAGGTCGCACAGCGCGACGAGTTCGCTCGTGGCCGCATAGGTCCCCGCGATCGCGTCCACAAACATCTTGGCTCGTCCTCCTGTTCCCACGACTGCATATCGCCGTCGCGATTCTCCCATCAGTGTGCCTGCTTTCTATCCCTACTCCTGATGAATCCCCATATAACCGGTGGGGTAACCTACCCATACCCCCAGGGTGCATGGGGTGAAATCCCCATCTTCTCCATTCGCCCCCATAGGCGTATGGCGTCAACTACCCATCTTCGCCCATCGCGGCAATGGTGATCGGATTGGGCCGCGCATCGGATGGTTCGCGGCTCTTGAAAGGAGTACCTTCTAGGCAGTGAAGATTCATTCCCTGCATCCGAGGAGGTTGCCATGTCCGCCTATGAGATTCTCGTAATCGGTAGCGTTTTCACGGCCCTCTTGCTCATCCGCTTCGGCGTCCCCGCACTCGTGACGTGGGCAGGCTGCTGTCTGCTACGCCACGTCACTCACCAGTCATAAACGCCGGTGCACCCCAATCCGAGAGGAGTTGTCGCCATGTTCTGTTCGTTGTTACGCTTCAGAGTTGCGCTTGCCGCCTTCGTGTTCGCCTTGCTCGTGATGGCCAACCCGACGCAAGTATACGCCGAAGAGGTGGTGGCGGAAGACGATGAGACGTGTACGTCGTGTCACTCCGATGAAGGCGACGCCTGGCTTGCCTCGCCCCATGGCGTGACCGACTCCAACGCCGCCGGGCTGCCGGGCGGCGCATCCTGCGTCGATTGCCACGGCCCGTATGTCAAAGGCCATCCCGATGAAGGCACGATCCAGCTTAGCATTGCCTCCGAGCTATGCCAAGACTGCCACACCGACATCTACGACCAATGGATGCACACCCAACATGCGGGCGAAGGCGTGCAGTGCATCTCCTGCCACAAGCCGCATTCGCAAGAGCTGCGCCTGACCGACGAGGCCCTGTGCCAAAGCTGCCACCGCGAGGGCCTCACGGACTCGCTGCACACGGCGCATGTCGACAACAACGTCACCTGCACCAATTGTCACATGAACGGCCCGGCGCTGGCCGGCGGCATCGCCAGCATTGATGCCGCGGCCGTCCCGCTCCACACGGCGAGCCACGACTTTACGCTCGTCAGCGCCACCAATTGCCTGGACTGCCACCGCGAAGACGTGAGCAACGAGGGCGTCCAAGTCCGCCTACCTGACCTGGTCGAGACCACCGCCACCCCTACCGACACCAAATCCGCCGTACCCTGGATCTTGTCGACGGCCAATTTGGGGTTCGGCTTGGGCATGGGCGGCATCGTGGGCATCCTGTTCATGCTCGTCGCCGGTTCCATCTTCGGACGGAGGGAGTCATGAGTAAGGGCAACCCTGAACGCGTAACGGATCGGCGTGAGTTTCTCGGCACGCTTGGCAAATGCGCCCTCGGTGCGGTCTTGGCCGCCAGCCAAATCGGCCAGGCCTCAGCCTCCGACACGGTGGAGCAAGAAGGGTGGGGCATGTTGGTTGACCTCACCCGCTGCACGGGCTGTGAGTCCTGTGTCTTGGCCTGCAAGGAAGCCAACAATCGCCCGGATCCCGGCGCCGTGCCGGACAAACTCAGCAGCGATGCGTACAGCTTCCTTGACCGGCATACCGTGTTGGATGTCGACGGCAATCTGGCCGTGCAAGCCGTCAAGCGCCAATGCATGCACTGTCTGCATCCGGCCTGCGTCGCCGCTTGTACGGTCGGTGCCCTGAAGCGTTCCGCTGCCGGCCCGGTGGTTTACGACGAAAGCGTTTGCTTTGGCTGCCGCTATTGCCAATATGCCTGCCCCTTCGGCGTGCCCACCTACGACTGGAACAACCCGCTGGGCCTGATCCACAAGTGCAATCTGTGCGCCGAGCGCATCGCCGAGGGCGAAATGCCTGCCTGTGCCAACGCCTGCCCCAACGGTGCGCTGCGCTTCGGCCCGCGCTCCGCGTTGATCGCCCAGGCCCACGCCCAAATCGAGTCCAACCCGCATCGCTATATTGACTATGTCTATGGCGAGCACGAGGTCGGCGGCACATCCATGCTCTACCTCTCGGCGGTCCCGTTTGCGCAGTTGGGTTTCCCGACGCTCGGCAGCGACTCGCCCACCGAAAACGCCGTGACGATTATGGAGCGCACCCCAGTCGTCGCCGCGGCCGCGGCCGCCGTCGCCGCCAGTCTCTACTGGATTAGCAAGCGCCACCAAGAGATCGTCGCGGCCACCCAACCGGTGGACACGGACCATCACACCTAACCGGCGCAGAATCAACGTCAAGGAGTCCCACGATGTCCCTTCAAGCCACTTCCCCGCGTACCACCTGGACCCCGCCGGCCGTTTCATGGCGGGTTGCCGCCCTGGGCGTCCTCGCGGGAATGACCATCATGGGCGCCGCCGCAGGCGTGGCGCGGCTCTTCGCCGGTATGGGCGCCACCACGGCGCTAAACGATTCCTATTCTTGGGGCATTTGGATTGGCTTTGACTTCTCTCTCATCGCCATCGCCGGTGCGGGCTTCACCATGGCCGGTGTCGTCCACATTCTCCATTTGCACCGCTTTGAGGCTGCGCTGCGCCCGGCGCTGTTCGCCGGGTTGCTCGGCTATGTCGCCGTCCTGCTCATCCTCGTGCTTGACCTCGGCCGGCCCGACCGCTTCTATCACTTCATCCTGTATTGGAATCTGCATTCGCCGCTGTTCGAGATCTGCTGGTGTGTGCTGCTCTATTCCACAGTCCTCATGATCGAAGTGAGTCCGGAAATCTTCAGCGCGCTGGGCTGGGAACGCTTCCGGGGCTGGGCGCTCGCGATCATGCCGCCGGTCTGCATCATCGGCGTCACGCTTTCCACGCTCCACCAATCGACACTGGGCACTATGTATGTCAATATGCCCTATCGACTGAATGAGTTGTGGTATACGCCCTTCATGCCGGGGCTGTTCTTCATCTCGTCGGTCATGGTCGGCTTGAGCATCGGCACCCTTGCCTATCGCGGCGCGGTCCGTATTCACCATCGTCCCGAAGACATGAGCATCCCGGCCGGTCTGGCCTGGGGTATCTCCGGCGCGATCGTCCTTTATCTGGGGCTGCGCTTCGGCGTACTCGCCATGGAAGGCAAGCTCGCGGCGACATTGGCCAACGACAAGTTTGCCCAGGCCTTCTGGCTCGAGATGGCGCTCAGCTCGCTGATCCCCCTCGCCCTGTTCATCGTGGGCTGGTGGCGGCGCATGAGCTGGATCTACTGGGTCGCGCCAGTCTGCGTGACGCTCGGCGTCGGCCTTGATCGCTTCAATGCCACCCTGACGGGTCAGACTGCGCCCTGGGCGGGCAGCTACACGCCGCATCTCATGGAATGGATTTCCACCGGGGGCATCATCGCCGGCGCCTTCCTGGCTTGGCTCTTGGCCATCCGCTATCTGGTGCACTTCAATAGCGGCTCCGGACACCACTAGAAACACAGCGAGCGCACCGCGCTGCTCATCCGGCCTTAGCCTGGGGAGATTCTCAATGGATCAGTCGATCGAACCCTCAGTCCTTGCGGTACTGCTGCTGTTCATCCTGCGGTTGGGCATTCCGCTGGCGCTTAGCCTGTTACTCGCTTGGGGGCTGCATCGTTTGGACAAGTACTGGCAGTCCAAACCCGGCCGCCCGCAGGCCATCCCCGGCCAGCCGTCTGGGGCCACGGAAGCACGCGCGACAGATGTACCGCCCGGCCTCGTGGACCGCCCCTGCTGGGCGTACCGTGGCTGCCCGGAGTCGAAACGCAAGAGCTGTCCTGCCGGTTGCGGCACTGATGTACTCTGTTGGCTGGCCCGCCTGCGCCATGACGGCCGGCTGCCCGCCGCCTGTCGCACCTGCCCGATCTTCACTCCGACCAGTCCCCTGCGCACCGCGCAGGGCGCGGTCCACTAGCTCACGGGGACAGCAGTCCGCGCGCCACGGCGAATCGCACCAACTCGGCGCGATTGTGCAGGTTCAGCTTGGCCATGATGTTTTCTCGATGACGATCGACGGTCTTGGGGCTGATCACCAAGCGAGTAGCAATCTCGCGGCTGGTCAGCCCCTCCGCGATCAAGGTTAGCACCTCGCGCTCACGGGCCGTCAGGTCGTCCTGGGCGAGCGCCCCGGTCGTCGTGTGCGCCGCCTCCCGCGTAAGAAACCGGGCCAGCGTCGCGTGCAAGAACACATTGCCCTGTGCGACCACGCGGATTGCGGCCAACAAATCGTCCGGCGCGGCCCGCTTGGGGATGTAGCCGGACGCCCCCGCGTTGATCATCTGGAAGAAGTATTCCTCATCTTCGTACATCGTCAGGGCTAACACCGCAACTTCCGGGGCCAGTTCCTTGATGCGCCGCGTCGCCTCAATCCCGGTCATTCCCGGCATGGCAACGTCCATGACGACTACATCCGGGTGTACATGCTCGACAAGGTCCAATGCCGCCGCACCACTGTCGGCCTCACCTACAATCACGATATCCGGTTCCGAGGCAAAGAGCATCTTCAGCCCCGTCCGCACGATCTGATGGTCGTCGACCAACACGAGTCGTATCGGCGACGTTACTTTATCCCCTGGCTGCATCTTGTCGGCTTTCGACCTCAACTCACTTGCTTCACCGGGATACTCACGCGCACGCGCGTCCCCTGTCCGATGACCGAATCAATCGTGACCGTCCCGCCCAGCAGTTGCGTCCGTTCGCGAATGCCCAACAGTCCCCATCCGGTCTGGGCGTCGGCCCAGGTGGCGTCCACGTCGAAGCCGCGCCCGTCGTCCTCGATCTCGATACACAGCGAATCGTCACACGCCTGCACGTCCACCACGACCGAAAGCGCCACCGCATGTTTGGCGACGTTCGTCAAGCCCTCCTGCACGATCCGGAAGAGCAGCGTCTCGACCTCTTGCGCCAGCCGCGGCATCGTGCGCGGCAAATGCAGTTGCACGGTAAGCTCCGGATGGCGCTCCTGGAACGTCCCCACATACCACCGGAGCGCCGACGCAAGGCCGAAATCGTCAAGCTGTGGCGGGCGCAGGTCGGCGATGATCCGGCGCAGTTCGGTCAAGGCTTCATTGGCGAATGTGCGGATGGTGGACAGGTCCCCTTGGCCGCTCAGGCCCTGCTCCGCCAGAGACGACTCATACCCGCGCAGCGCAAGCGCAATCGCCGTGAGTGACTGGCCGGTGGCGTCGTGCAGATCGCGCGCGATCCGCTGGCGTTCCGCCTCCTGCGCCCGTACGACCTGAAAATGCAGGTCGGCCAGCATCTTCTCGCGCGCCTGCGCGTCCTGGTACAGCCGGCCATTCTCAATCGAAAGGGCCATCTGTTGCGCCACCCCCGCCAGCAGCCGGAGGTCGGCCAGTTCCAGTCTGGTGCCATTGCTGGTGGCGCGGGCCAGGACCACCGCACCCAGCAAACTCTCGCGCGAGAGGAGCGGCAGGGCAATGGTCTTGGTCGCACTGGGATAGTACCAGCACTCCTCGCCCACCAGGATACCGTCCAGGTTGAAGCTAATCCGTGCGCCGTCTTCGTGGTCACACACGGCCAACTGCGCTTCAACGCAGGCCAGGCCCAGGTCCTCCGCAGCAGCTGCATCCGGTGTGGGATCGTCCGCCGCCGCGAACCCTGTAGCCGCCGCGACCGTCGCTTTCGCGCCCGGCCGTCCGGCCAGCAGGATCATCCCGGCATCGGAGAAGGGCAGATTGCTCACGACTTGACGCAGCGCGCGCGCCAGGCGCGTCGGCAGTTCCTCCGGCGTCGCCAACTGGTTCGACAGGTCGAGCAGCAGCGCCAGTTCCCGCGCCTGGCGGCGCAGTTCGTCTGCGTGCACTTCCTCCACCTCACGCGCTCGTCGTTCCAGCGCCAACGTGCGTCGCTGCGCCTCCATCTCGGCGGCGTGCGCCGCGTCCAAACGACGCAGGTTGTTCAGTTCAAACGACAGCAGCACCCGCATCATGAACAGGGCGATCGCAACTGCCATCGTGGCCCGGAACATCTGCACCGGGAACCCAAACCACGCCATGAACATCTCGCTGTTGACGACGTTGCTTGGCGGCAGCCCGGACGGCCGCACAAACACCTGGCCGATCAACCCGTACAAGAGAAACGCGGTGGCGCACCAGACCAGATCCCGGCCAAACTGGACGACTCTGGCTTCGCGGAACGTCCGTTGTTGCGCCAACAGCGCCACGCTGGCCAATACTGCACCGGGGATACCCAGACAGTAACGTGCCAGGACATCGATCCGCAGCAGTTGCTCGTGCAAACTCAGGTCGGGCTGTTGCAGCACAAAGATGGCCGCTGCGCCCCAGAGCAGCAGCGGTCCTCCCTCGATGACGACTGTCCGCCAACTGGCCGTCTCGCGCTCCTCCACCAGCACCGCTGAGAACGCCAGCAGCAAGCTATACGATCCCGTCAGGACGACCAGCCGCACGATCTCCTCCGTGGTGGAGGGTTCGATCCCTGTCGTCTGCCGCCGAATCAGTTGGAACATGTCGATCCACTCGTGGATCCCATGTAGGTAGCCAAACCCGGCCAGCGGGCGGATGGCCTTCATGAACCGCAGGTTCGCCGACCGGCTACAAGCCAACGTCAAAGCCAGGCCCAGCCCGAAGAAGGCCAGACCGTAGACAAAGTATACAAGGACCAAGTTTTCGGCTAGATATCTGGTGACGTCTGGCATGGCAGTCCGGCCACTCTGGGGACTACGGCATCCCCTCTCACGTCGCCGCATCGAGCGCAGGCGCGCCCAGTTCGGCTTTCATTTCGCGTTCGCGAATCCCCAATAGGAACAGTAGCCCATCCAATCCCAATGTCGAAATGGCGCGCCCGGCCTGGGCGCGCACAATCGGCTTGGCATGGAACGCCACGCCCATGCCGGCGATACTCAACATGGGGATGTCGTTGGCCCCGTCGCCCACGGCGATCGTCTGCTCCAGCGATAGATTCTCCTGCGCCGCCACTTGACGCAGCAACTCGGCTTTGGCCGCCCCGTCGACGATGTCGCCGACGACGCGCCCGGTCAGCGCACCGTCGGCAATCTCCAGCCGATTGGCGAACAGGTAGTCAATGCCGAGCCTCTCTTGCAGGCGACGCCCGAAATAGTCAAAACCGCCCGAGATGATCCCCGTCCGGTAGCCAAGCCGCCGCAAGGTTTGCAGCACCCTTTCTGCGCCCTCCATCAGCGGCAGCCGGTCGGCAATCTCCGCCAGCTTTGCTTCCTCCAGCCCACGCAGCAGGGCCACCCTCCGCACCAGGCTCTCGCGAAAGGGGATCTCCCCGTGCATGGCCGCTTCCGTCACCGCCGCCACCTGCGCACCGACGCCCGCCGCCTCCGCTAGATCATTGATGACCTCGGTCTGGATCAAGGTCGAATCCATGTCAAAGACCACCAAGCGCCGATTCCGCCGATAGATGTCGTCCAGATGCACCGCGATGTCAATACCGAGCGCCTGCGCCAGGTCCATCAGCTTGCGCCGCATAGCTTGCTCTTCGGCCACGCGCCCGCTCACCGAAAACTGCACACACGCTCGCGGCAGCGCCTCCGGCGATGCCAACGACACCCGTCCGGACAGGCGCGTGATTACGTCAATGTTCAGTCCATAATCGGCGCAGACGCCGGCGACTGCACCGATCTGCTGCGCCGACAGCTTGCGGCCCATGACCGTGACGATGCGGCGCGGCTTCCCTTGTTCCCCCACCCAGTGCTCGTACTGGTCCAGCGCGACCGGCGTGAACCGCGCATGGATGTCCAGATCATGCGCCACGAGCAGCACGTCCTTCATGACCTCGGCCCACCGCTGCACCGGCGGTATCTCCACCAGAATGCCCAGCGTAATCG
>CAYJQA010000240.1:0-8262 GCA_964372065.1 uncultured Litorilinea sp. | reverse complement strand
GTGCGCGCCTGTCCCGATACGGTCTTTATCGGCCATGCGCCGGGCTTCTGGGCGCATCTTTCGGGCGATGACCAGTATGACAAGGTTCCCTATCCCACCGGCCCGATTGCGCCGGGCGGCAAGGTCCCGCAGATGTTCCGCGACTATCCCAACCTCTACTGTGACCTGTCGGCAGGGTCGGCCCATACCGCGCTGAGCCGTGACCGGGAATTCACCAAAGATTTCATGCTGGAGTTCCAAGACCGCATCCTGTACGGCCGTGACTATTTTGATAATCGGATGCAGGAGTTGATCAATTCGCTGGAACTGCCCGAAGCAGTGCGGCGCAAGATTTACAGCGAGAACGCGCTGCGTCTCGCGCCGGATCAGCCATAGCCGGGGTGTCGTCATTCCGAGGCGTAGCCGAGGAATCTCTCTGGGGAACACATCCAGACCAGAGAGATTCCTCCTCGCAGATTCGTCGGAATGACAGGGCTTGAAATGCCGACCGTACGGGGTTTGCAGAAACGAAAGGACGTACGACCCGATGCCAACCACACCGACACCTTCCTCAGCCAGGGTCACCGTCAATTTGGACGCGCGCCGGCCCCTGCGGCGCATCTGGCGCTATGTGGGGTATGACGAGCCAAACTATACCTACACGCCGAACGGCCGCGCGCTGCTGACCAAGCTGGCGGGCATGTCCGACGCGCCTTACGCCGTGCGCTGCCACTTCCTGCTTTGCTCCGGCGACGGCGCGCCCAAGCTCAAGTGGGGGTCCAGCAACGTCTACACCGAAGACGCCGCGGGCGAGCCGGTCTATGCGTGGGCGATCATCGACCGCATCTTTGACGCCTATGTGGAACTGGGGCTGGTCCCCTTTGTGGAGTTGGGCTTTACGCCTGAGGCGTTGACCACCGCGCCCGCGGGCACGCCCTACGACGACCCGCGGTATGGCGGCTGGCGTTATCCCCCGCGGGAATACGGGCGCTGGCTGGAGTTGGTCCGCACGCTGGTGACGCATTGCGTCGAACGCTATGGCCGCGCTGAGGTCCGCAAGTGGTATTGGGAGCTGTGGAACGAGCCGGACATTTTCTATTGGACGGGCACAGTGGCGCAATATTGCCGCTTGTATGACTACACCGCGGCCGGGGTAAAGGCGGCGCTGCCGGAAGCCCGCGTCGGCGGGCCGGCCACGACCAGCAGCGCCACGCGGGCGGAATCGTACGGCTTTCTGCGCGCCTTTCTGGAGCACGTCACCCACGGCGTCAACCACGTCAGCGGGCAGCGGGGAACACCCATCGACTTTGTGAGCTTTCACGCCAAGGGCGGCAACTTCCCGCGCACGCCGGACGCGCCCAAGACCACGCCGGGGATCTTCACGCTGCTCGCCAACGTGCAGGCGAGTCTGGCCGTGTTGGACGACTATGCGGAGTTGGCCGACCGCGAGGTGATCCTCTCCGAGTGCGACCCGGACGGTTGGGCCGCGGGGACGATCCATGACAACCCCAACTTGTTCTATCGCAACACCGAGTACTATGCGAGCTATGTGGCCGCGACCGTCAACAAGCTGATGCGCCATGCGTCGGCCCGCGGCAAGCAGGTGGACGGGATGCTGACCTGGGCCTTTCTATTTGAGGACCGGCCCTATTTCGAGGGCTTCCGCACGCTGAGCACCAACGGGCTGGACAAGCCCGTGCTCAACGTATTCCGGCTGCTGGCGAAGCTGGGCGGCGTGCAGGTCGATCTGCGCAGCGACCGCGCTCCGGACGTGCTGGCCCGCGGCCGCGGCGACGACGCCCAGACGCTGCCCGACGTGGACGGCATCGCCACCGTGGACGAGAGCGACGGCATCCAGCTCTTTTTGAGCAGCCATCACGACGATTGGGATGTGACTACGCCGAGCGAGGTGCGCGTGCACGTCAACGGCGCGCCAGCGGGGCAACGGTATCGGGTCTACCGGTCGCTGGTTGCGGCGGGGAGCAGCAACGCCTATACCGCGTGGGACGGCATGGGCCGGCCACAGCCGCCGAGCGACAGCCAGCTTGCTCAACTGCACCAGGCCGCGCGCCTCAAGACCGAGCCGTTGGGCGAAGTGACCGCCGCGCCGGACGGGCTGGAAGTGACGATCACGCTGCCTTCGCATAGCGCCTGTCTCTTGCAATTCATCCCCACCGGAGAACCCGCATGATCGCCTCTCCACCGGCCCTGCTTGGCGGGACGCCCGCCGTCAGCGGGGATCATGAACGGCTCTTTCACTGGCCCATCGTCACCGAAGAAGACGAAGCCGCCATCCTTGACGTGTTGCGCCGCGGCGTCATGTCCGGCACGGACGTCACGATCCAGTTTGAGCAGGAGTTCGCCGCCTGGCAGGGGCGCACTTACGCCCTGGCGCACAACACGGGCACGGCCGCGCTGCATTGCGCCATGCTAGATTTTACAGGCTTGCAAGTTTGCAGCAGGGTAGCTTGGAGGGCGACCCATGAAAGCCATCGTATACACCCAATATGGACCACCCGAAGTTTTACAACTGAAAGAGATTCCCAAACCCGTCCCGCGCGATAACGAAGTGCTGGTTAAAGTTCATGCCACCACCGTCACTATTGGCGATTGCCGGATGCGAAGTTTCACCGTTCCGCCGGAACAATGGCTCTTCGCACGCCTGTACCTGGGCGTTTTCCGACCTCACAGACCTATCCTGGGAATGGAACTGGCCGGGGAAATCGAAGCCATTGGCAAGAACGTGACCCGCTTCAAGCCTGGAGACCCGGTTTTCGCATCTACCTTTGAAGCGAATTTCGGCGGTTATGCCGAATATAATGCCTTCCTGAAAATGGCTTGCTGACCATCAAACCGGCCAATCTCAGTTTTGGCGAAGCCGCCGCAACCGTGGGCGGCGGGGCCACTGCCTTGCGCTGTCTGCGGCGGGCCAACCTCCAGCCGGGGCAAAGCATCGTGGTCTATGGCGCTTCCGGCGCAGTCGGGACGAATGCGGTCCAGCTTGCCCACAATCTTTTCGGTGCAGAAGTGACCGGAGTGTGTGGCGCTGCCAACCTCGAACTGGTACGATCGCTGGGGGCGAGCCAAGTCATGGATTACACCTGCGAGGATTTCACGCAGCGGGGCAAACTATACGATGTCGTCTTTGACGCAGTTGCCAAAATTCCACCTGGACAGGCCCGCAAAGCCCTTACGCCCCAAGGCATTTATCTGAACGTCCATCGAGATTCGCATGTCAAACGTGGCACCACAATGTTGCAAGAGTTGCTCACGCTCAAAGAACTGCTCGAAGCGGGCACGTTCAAGCCGGTAATTGACCGGGTCTACCCACTCGAGCAAATTGTCGAAGCGCACCGGTATGTGGATCAAGGACACAAGAAGGGGAATGTAGTTATCACTGTGGGACGTGATGGCATAACCTAACAATGGGTTGCCGCCGACGTTGCTTCACTGCGCTTGACACCCATAGAAACGGAACTCGATTTATGACCGCATCTCCTCTGGCCCTACTCGGCGGGACGCCCGCTGTCAACGGCGACCACGAACGGCTCTTTCATTGGCCCATCGTCACCGACGAGGACGAGGCCGCGGTGCTGGATGTGCTGCGCCGCGGCGTCATGTCGGGCACAGATGTCACGATCCAGTTTGAAAAGGAGTTCGCCGCCTGGCAGGGGCGCACCTATGCCCTGGCGCACAACACGGGCACGGCCGCGCTGCAATGCGCCATGTTCGGCTGCGAGATCGGCGTGGGCGACGAGATCATCTGCCCCAGCGTGACCTACTGGGCGTCGGCGCTGCAAGTCTTTGCGCTGGGCGGGACGGTGGTCTTTGCCGAGATCAACCCCGACACGCTCTGCATCGACCCCAACGACATCGAGCAGCGCATCTCCGCCCGCACCAAGGCGATCATGGTGGTGCATTACATGGGCCATCCCGCGGACATGGACCCCATCATGGCGATTGCCAAGCGCCACAACCTCAAGGTCATCGAGGATGTCTCGCACGCGCAGGGTGGGCGCTACAAGGGGCGCATGTTGGGCACGTTTGGCGATGTGGCGGCCATGTCGCTGATGAGCGGCAAATCGCTGGCTATCGGCGAGGCGGGCATTCTCGCCACCGACAACCGCAAAATCTATGAGCGCGCCATCGCCTTCGGTCACTATGAGCGGTTCAACGATCTGATCCAGGACCCGGACCTGCGTCCCTATCGCGGGCTGCCGCTGGGCGGCCACAAGTACCGTATGCACCAGATGAGCAGCGCGGTGGGCCGCGTGCAACTCAAGTATTATGATGAGCGCGCCGCCACCATCCGCCGGGCCATGAACTACTTTTGGGACTTGCTGGAAGGCGTACCCGGTCTCAAGGCGCACCGCACGCCCACGGACGCGGACAGCAACATGGCGGGTTGGTATGCGCCACACGGGCTGTACAAGCCGGAGGAGGTAGGCGGGCTGTCGGTGACGCGCTTCTGCCAGGCGGTGAGCGCCGAGGGCGTGGCCTGTATGCCGGGCGTCAACAAACCGCTGCACACGCATCCGCTGCTCAATACGGCGGACGTCTACGGCCACGACCGGCCCACGCGCATCGCGTTCAGCGACCGCGATCTGCGCCAGCCCATCGGCAGCCTGCCCGTCAGCGAGCGCATCGGCCATCTCACCTACTCGATCCCGTGGTTCAAGCACTACGAGCCGGCGGTGATCGAGCAGTACGCGGCGGCCTATCGCAAGGTCGCGGAGAACTACCAAGCCTTGCTGGCCGACGATCCGGGCGACCCGCCGGAGTTGGGCGGCTGGCATTTCTACGACCATCGGTGATGTGAGCATCGCGCGCGGAGAGGCAGAAGGGGATGTCTCACGCAAAGCCGCAAAGAACGCTAAGAAGAAGGAGCAAAGAGGGATGAATTTGTCATTCCGACCGGAGGGAGGAATCTCTCTGGTCTGCGCACGGCAGAGGGATTCCTCGTCGCAGACTCCGGTGCTTCGCACCACTTCGTGATCGGAATGACAGTTTTGGTCCTGCTCCGCCCTTTGCGTTCTTGGCGTCTTTGCGTGAGACTCTCTGCTTCCTCTCTCCGCGTGCGAACTTTCTGAGGAACCCACTATGTCCGAACCTGTCGTCGCCCTGGAATCTACCGTCATCTCGCACGGGCTGCCCTATCCCGACAATCTGAGCCTGGCGCGGGCCATGGAAGCCACGGTGCGCGCCGCGGGCGCGACCCCGCGCACCATCGGCGTCATCCGCGGCGAACTGGTGGCCGGACTCAGCGACGAGCAGATCGCCCACCTGGCGACCGCGCCGGACGTCCGCAAAGTCAGCCGGCGCGACCTGCCCGTCGTCGTGGCCCGGCGGCTGGACGGCGCGACGACCGTGGCCGCCACCATGTGGATCGCGCAGCGGTTTGGCATCGAAGTCTTTGCCACGGGTGGAATCGGCGGGGTACATCGCGGGGACGGCACAGACATCAGCGCCGACCTGCAGGAGTTGGCGCAAACGCCGGTGATGGTGGTCTGCGCCGGGGCCAAGGCCATCCTCAACCTGCCCGCCACGCTGGAATATCTGGAGACCCACGGCGTGACCGTGGCCGGCTATGGCACGGACGAGTTCCCGGCCTTCTACAGCCGGTCCAGCGGGCTGCCGGTGGATGTGCGGTGTGACACGCCCGGCGAAGTGGCGGCGCTCTGGCGGGCCAAGCGGGCGCTGGGACTGCCCGGCGGGCTGCTGGTGACGGTTCCCGTCCCCGCGGCGGACGAAATCCCCGCGGCGGAGATCGAACCGGCGATCGTGCGGGCCGTCAACGACGCGGCCGCGGCCGGTCTGCGTTCGGCGCAGGTGACGCCTTATCTGCTGGCGCGGCTGGCCGAGCTAACTGGCGCGGCCAGTGTGGCAGCCAACGTCGCGCTGCTGAAGAACAATGCGGCCGTGGCGGGCGCGATCGCGGCCGCGCTGGCGGGCTAAGCCGATCCGGTCGTCGTAGCAACAGTTGCGCGCCAGGTCGCGGGAACCCCGGATGTGCGGCAAGAGACCGCGCCTATGTTGCCGGCAGACGCGGCTGCGTTACGCTTGCAGTAGCGGCTCGATCTGTTCCTGGAGATAACCGGCCAGGGCGCGCGCTGCGGCCGGGTCCAGGTGGTCGTCGCCGGCATCGTGGCGATAGGCGTGCAAGGCCGCCTGGATCGCCTCCCGATAGACGCGCGGCAGGTGTTGCAGCGCCCACACGCCCCCTTCGTCCTTCGAGAGAATCCGCTCTTCTACCAAATAGGCATACGTGCGGCAGCCATTGAGCACGGCATAGACCGGCGGCGCGCCCGCCAACGTCAGGCCGAAGGCGTCGCTGAGCACGTCCTGCCGCAGCGAAGCCAGATAGTCCGCCCGCGGTATGGCGGGGAAGACGGCGGCGATGGGTGGACCCAGCAGACAGACCCCCCGATGATTCAGCACAGTGAAATGCGCGGCCAGGTCCGGGTCGTGGAACTGGGTGTCGTTCCATTGTCGCCAGCCGTCGCCGGCGACTTGCTCGGCGATGGCCGCACGCCAGCCTTCGCTGTAGTGGAAGTCGAAGGGCGTGGGATAGCGCCACGGGTCCAGATCGCCGGGGCGCAGGAAGCTGATTTCGATGTCCGCGGGCCGCGTAGAGACCGCCAACAGGTGTTCGGCGACGCGGCGCTTGGTCGCCACGTCCATGCCCGTGTGGGTGACGACCAGCAGGTCCAGGTCGCTCCGTTGTGGGTTGAAGCAGCCCAGCGCCAGCGAGCCGTGTAAATAGACGCCGGTCAAATTGGCAGTCAAGGTGGCCTGTAGCCCCGTCAGCAGCCGGTCAAGTTGGTGGCGGATGATGTCGGGACAGTGGTCCCAGCGGAATTGGGTCATGGCGTATACCAACCTTTGGCAGCGCAACGCGCACCGGATAGTCACCTAGAATGTATCACAGTTTTCTCCGCGTTTATCCCCACCTTTCCTCGACCCTGAGGAAAAGTGGGGATAACTCTGTGGATAACCCGTCTGTATCGGGGAAAGTAAACAATAAACGGCGCAAGATCGCCCGCGATCCGGGTTGCCCACGCCAGAGGGAATTACGCCGGCGATAATTGTTGCCGCGCCAGCACCGCCACGGGTGCGCCCAATGGCGTAAAGCCAAAGCTGCGGTAGAGGTGTTGGGCGCGGTCGTTGGTGGTTTGGGTGTTGAGCACCAGGACGTGGTAATAGTCGGCGGCCTGGTGGATGGCGTCCGCCAGCAGCGCCCGCCCGATGCCATAGCCCTGCAGGTCCGGGTGTACGGCGATGCGCGCCAGTTGACCTTCGCGGCGGTTGTTGGCGCAGAGCGCGGTATAGCCCGCCAACTGCCCATCCCACCACGCCAGTTGGACCCGGCAGCGCATGAGCATCTCGAAGAGGTCGCGGCGGCCAAAGTGCCACAGCGGGGGGAAGGCGGCCGCATCCAGCGTCGCCAGTGCGTCCAGATAATCGGGGCGGCCGGGGGAAAAGTGGACGTCGGGCAGGCTGGGCGGCAGGTGTTCGCGGCGCACGCGCAGCCGGTCCAGTTGGTAAAACTGGACGGCTTCCACCTCGGCAAAGCCTGCGGCAAAGAGCGCGGCCGTCAGCCACCATTCGGTGCCATAGGCGAGCATCTGCACCCCGTCGCCATTAGGCTCCGGGAACTCCCGCAGTTGGGCGGTCACCGCGGCCAGGAGTTGCGCCACATCCTCGCCGGGCCGGCGTCCGCGCGCCAACGCCACCCCGCGCAGATAGGCGCGCGTCGGCGCGCCCGCTGGCATGGTGGCGGGGCGCTCTTCCACCTGCACGCCCAGAAATCCCCAGACGCTGCCCGCGTCTTCGCCCACCGCGTTCGGCCCCCGTTGGACCAGGGTCGGCAGGTCTTCCGCCCCCAGGTCCAGATAGCGATAGGGGCCGTGATCGAGCAGATACTTGACTGCGGTCAACTGGGTCAAGGAAGCCGGTGCGATGGACATGGTGCTAGGGGCGGTCGAGCACCTTGCGATTGCCGTAGACGCGGGCGTAGTACTCCTTGAACTCGCCGCTGCGGATCGGCTCCCACCAGGCGCGGTTTTCCGCATACCAACGCGCCGTGGCGCGGATGGCTTCTTCGTGGTTATAGTCCGGCTCCCAGCCCAGCGCCATGAGCTTGTGCACGTCCAGACAATAGCGCCGGTCGTGGCCGAGGCGGTCTTCCACGTGGCGGATGAGGCTGGCGGGCTTGCCCAACTCGTCCAGCAGGATTTGCACCATCTCCAGGTTGGTCAGTTCCGCGCCCGTGCCCACGTTGTA
>CAYJQA010000239.1:2580-8294 GCA_964372065.1 uncultured Litorilinea sp. | reverse complement strand
ATAGTCCAGTACGGTGGACTGATCCATGTCTACCTCTTCCCACTTGGTGCCGGGACGGAACCAGTTATTCTCGACCACCTCATAGAAAAAAGGCGTGCCGGGATAGGGCGCGGCAATGTGAAACAGGGCGATGTCCAGCGGCAGTTGCTTGGCATAGTCAATCGTCTCGCGGATGCTCTCGGCAGTCTCGCCGGGCAGGCCGATGATGAAGTAGCCCCAGTTGTTGATGCCCGCGGCCTTGGCCCACTTGAGCGCCCGGAAAGCCTGTTCCTTCTTATAGCCCTTGCGCGCCCGCTTGAGAATCTCCTCGTTGGCGCTCTCGATGCCCCAGGAGATAAACCAGCAGCCCGCCTGCCCCATCAGCCGCAGCATCTCCGCGTCTACGTAATCGACGCGGCTGTTGCAGGTCCAGCGGATGCGCAGCTCCTTGCGGATGATGAGTTCGCACAGGCTCACCACATGCTCCCGGTTCACCGTAAAGAGGTCGGCGTACATGTGGATGTTGGTGATGCCCAGCCCCGCCAGCAGTTCCAGTTCTTCCACAATGTGCTCGGCGGAGCGCACGCGCACGCTGTTCTGATAGGAGACGTGCTTGATGCAGTACTTACACCCGGCGGGACAGCCGCGGCTGGTGACAATAAAGGTGAACGGCCCCTTCATCATGGGCATGCGCTGTTTGTCCAGCGGCAGCATGTCATGGCGCGGCAGCGGCAAGTCGTCCAGGTTGGGGATGAAGGGCCGGTCCGGGTTGATGACGATCTCGGTCCCCTTGCGCCACGCCAGCCCCAAGATGCCCGCATAGGGGGTTGTCGTGGGGGCCACCGGAAAGGCGTCGGCCGCCGTGGTGGCGCCGTTGCGCCGGGTCTGGAGTTGGCTCGTCTCGGCCAACATCTTCGCCACGCGCGGGTCCGAAGGCGTCTTGCCCTCCAGCGTGTCGAGCAGCTCGCGCAGCGTCATCTCCGGCTCGCCACGCAGCACGAAGTCCAGCATGGGGAACGGGCGCATGGTCTCCATCGTCATGGGCGTGACGTGCGTGCCAAAGGCCAGCGTGACGGCCCCCACCGACTTCGCCAAGAACACGCCGTACATGTCGTTGCGCAGGGTGGGCGCGGTGACTTGGGTCAGATAGTACTTGGGCCGCTTTTCGTCCACCAGCTTCTCAAAGGTAGCCCAGTCCATCCGCAGCGCGTTGGCGTCGATGATCTCCACGGTGTAATCCGGCATGAGCAACGCCGCCAACTGGGCCAGGCTTACCTGCGGCCAGATCATGTTCTCGCGGCTGCGCCGCCCGACCCGGTGCTGGCTGCGAATCCAGATCGCGCCGTCCGGTGTGGGTGGGTTGACCAGCAGCACATCGACCGTGCCCACCGGACGGGTGGACGAGGTCAGCGTCTGCACGGCCGCGCCCGCGTCCGGAAAGTGCGACGGGCGCAGCGCCGGGATGCGCCGCGCGCCCAGGTTGTCTTCCAGTCCGACTAGTTCGATAGGAGTCCGCTCGCTTGGTGTGCGCGTGGATTGTGCCGCCATCTGATACCATATCCCCGTTCTGAAATAGTCCCGCGACCGCCCGTGACCGTCGTCGCTACGCCGGTTCCGTCGAGAGGACGCCCCGCTCGCGGCGCTCCGTCTCGGCCTGTTTCTTCCCCTGCATATCCTCCGCCACCAATTGGTCGCGCATGCGCAGCGTATCCAGCACTTCCATCTGGACCCAGGCAATGATCATCTGGACCCCGATCAGCGCCAGGCACGCGCTGGTGAGGTAATAGAGCCACAGTTGTTGCACCGTCCAGCCCCAGGCGGCCAGCGCCAGGCTGAGCACGGCAAACGCGACCCCGATGCTGAGTGCAACCACGCCCAGCCAGCCGAACAGCGCATCGACGCGCACCGGCGCGCCCCGCCGGGCAAATAGCCCCTGGCGCACCGGCGACTTGTGAAAGAGCGCCACAAAGTAGTTGAAGCTGAAGCCAAGCGCCAACGTGCTGACGCCGGTCACCGCCAGGACCAGGCCGGAGAAGATGGCGAACGCGCCCAGCGGGCTGACTTGATGAACCCCACTCAGACGCACCGCCACCAGCGCCGCGCCGATCAGCCCGGCCAACCCCAGCGCGACCAGCCCGATCAGGCCCAGCAGCCGCACCGGGTTGTAGCACAGCGCGGTCCAGACGATGGACTGGGCGAAGCGCACGCCGTCACGCACCACGCTCAACTTGGAACGGCCCACGCGCTCGCTGTACGGAATCGGCGTCTCCATGATGCTCATGCGCTCATGCAGGGCGCGGGTGCTCATGACCGGCGTCAGGTTCAGACCGTCCGGCAGCGGATAGAGGCGGGGCAGAATCGCCCGCTTGAAGATGCGCATGCCGCTGGCGGAATCGGTCACGGTGCTGGCGCTGATCACGCTGAGAAAGCGGGCAAACAAGAGATTGCCCAGCCAGCGTACCTTGGGCATTTGGCTGTGCGCGCCGGCCATGCGCGAGCCGATGACCAAATCGGCGTCGCTCGCCTGCGCAACCTGGCACAGTTCAGGAAACGACTCGGGCGGATAGGTCCCGTCGGCGTCCAGGAAGCCGATCCACTCCCCGCGCGCGGCCGCAAAGCCGGTCTTGAGCGCCGCGCCATAGCCGCCGTTCTGCGCATGTTGCAGCAGACGCAGATTCGTCGCCGCGGGGACCATCTGGCGGACGATGTCGGCGGTGCGATCCGCCGAGCCGTCGTCGACGACCAGCACCTCCAGCGCGTCAACCCCCACGCCGGCCAGGGCGGGCTGCACCGCCAGGACGCGCGCCACAATATCGCGGATCCCGCGTTCCTCGTTGTAGGCGGGAATCACCACGGACAACATCATCATGGGGCATCTCCTCTGTCTGCTCTCCGGCAACCACGGTCCGTCAACCCACGCACCAGCAAGGCCTGGCCGATCACAAGTACACCTGCCGGTTGGCCGGCTGCCCGGCAGCGTCCGGCGCAATCTCTTTCAGCACCCGGGCCGGAATACCGCCGACCACGGTGTGCGGCGGCACATCTTGCGTCACCACCGCGCCCGCTGCCACCACCGCGCCCCGGCCAATGCGCACACCGTCCGTCACAATCGCGCCCGCGCCGATCCACACATCATCTTCGACCGTGATCCCGTCCGCCGTGATCCCTTGCACGACCATGGGCCGCGTCGGGTCGGCATAGACGTGATTCACGGCCAGCAGTTGGACCAGAGGCGCCAGATAGACACGGTCGCCAATGGTGATGCCGACCTGCCCGCGCAGCACGTTGTATTCCCGAATGATGCTCTTGCTGCCGATGTGGATGAAGGCGTGCGGCAGGTCGCGGAAGTTGTACACATGGAGAACCGCGCCGTGCATGACAAACGTATCGTCGCCGATGCGGATCCCCTGGGGACAGGCGTGCAGGTAGACCCCTTGGTCCAGATAGACATTGCGGCCCAGGGCAATGTTGCCGGCAAAGCGCAGGCGGACACCGGCCTCGATGGCGCACACTCCGTCACAGCGCAGGATCAGGCGATAGAGCCACGCCCGCAGCCCAATGCCCACCACAGTGGGAATCCAGCTGGCCAGCGCCATGACGAGCTGCTCCCGCCAATAGCGGGGCCAGCTCGCCGCCTGACGGTGGACATACAAGCGCAGCCCGTCCAGCGGCGCGCCTACGGAAGCTTCCGACGGCATTGCTTTGTCATCACTCAAGAGGGGTTGGCGCAGGGGTGGCGACGCGACGGCAAGCTCCGCCGTCCTTGCGCGAGATCGCCTCTCGCAAGCGCACCACACCCGGACTCAGTTGGCTTGAACAAGGAACGGCGCGCCGCAAGGCCGCGTCGCCTGCGCTCCGGCGAGATGGCTCAGCCGGGCAGCAAGTCGTGCGGCGCGACCGGTGCACGCCGCGTGGTGGAAACCAGTTGGTGAACGTCGAGATCGACGCGGCTCCACTGCCCCAAGAGATTCAGCAGGATTTGCACCCGTTGCGAACCGCTCAGCCCGCGCTGGAACACGCCTTCCAGCCCGGCCAGCGGCCCGCTCACTACCCGCACCGCCTCACCCGGGGCAAAGAGGGCCTCCGCCGGGGCCAAAACCTTGGCCGCGTAGGGGGCCAAGCGCGCCTGGAGGGCATCCACGGCAACATCCGGCACCCGCGCCGGTCGCCCCTCGAAGCTCACCAGATGGCGCACCCCGACCAACCATGTCAGCCCGGAGGCCGCTTGAGATTCCAGATCCACGCGCACAAAGAGATAGTGGGGGAAGAACGGTTCCAGTCGCACACCGCGCCCATAGCCACGGTCATATTGCATATAGGGGAAGAAGGTCGCCAGCTCGCGGTCTTCCAATTGCCGGTGGACAAGCGTCTCTTTATGCGGTTTGGTGTACAGCACGTACCAAGCGTCCATTATGCTCTCGCGGGATCACGGCGGAAGTGTCGTCTGCGCCTAGCGTAGCACGCCCCGGTCATCAATGCGGTCACGGATTGGTTTATGCCGGTCGTGACATTGCCGGGCGCGGTCGCAGACGGTCGCAAAGTGTGGCGGCCCCCCTGCCGGTAGACGAAACACTTTGCCAACGTAGGCGTTTCGTCATGCAATGGTCCGAAGCGCCGGCGATTCGCGTTTTATTGTGGGCTTGATCCCAGCGTGTAGCGATGGCAATGTGGTGGGGCGTGTCCGCGTGGCAGATGCGACGTGACCGCCGGCGGGTTGCGGGCGGTCTTCCCATGCGGGGCGCTTTCCGCAGAATCGACATAACTCCCTCCCTATGCTAGACTTTACCCGCAGTGTTGCGCGCCAAAATGGTCAAGGTAGGGGGTCGGCATTATGTCTTATTGCCGGCCCGCCTGTGATCGTTTGGGGAAGCCCGGAATCGGGACAGCAAGTCGGTATTCGTCGCGGATGGGTATGCTATAATGAAACTGCAATTTGATCTCCCCCTGGTCAAAGCAGCCCGCCCTATGAGTCGACGCCTATTCGCAACCCCACCGATGGAGGAACCTAGGGACGTGGAGCATACCTGCGAAGTGATTCTGCTTTCCGAGGAACATTCTGAGGGGAGATCGAGTATCCTCGCCGCCCTGCGCGACAACGCAGGCGATGGGATTGAGGTGCGTGAATCCTTCCTCAACGGCAACTCCCCGGTGGACAATGTGGGGCATCCGCCTGGGAAGTCAGTAGTGGTTATTTGCCACCATGACCTCGCCCATGCGACCGAGTTGGTGCGTGATCTGCGCCAACATGACGCACACCAGCCGATCTTGCTGGTGACACCGGAACATGATATTGAATTGATCCTCCGCGCGTACAAGGCCGGCGCGAATGACTGCATAGACAGCGCCATCAGTCCGGCGCTGTTGCTGGCCAAGGTGCGCGTGTGGCAGCGCTGGAGCGGCGCTCCGCTACACCGTACCACGGCCGTGCACCCGGCATAATTAGGTCCCGCCTCCCATCATTTGCCAGGGAGAATGCTCTGCCACCGGTTGACCATGACGGCCACCGGCATTTGTGTTTGTCTGCGTTTCCTCCCTGGAAACCCCCTCTGTATAGCCTGTCCTGGCGGCCGCTACGCATAACAAAACCCGCGCCTGGGGATCGATCCCGGGGGATTTCCCTATGCATTGTCAGAAAAGAGTCAGGCCAAAACTCTTGACATACGCCATATTTGGCACTAGCATCTACGCCTGTAGGATCGCCGCCACATAGTTGCCGCGTTTGTTCCGTACTGCAC
>CAYJQA010000239.1:0-2570 GCA_964372065.1 uncultured Litorilinea sp. | reverse complement strand
GTTTCATAGTCTCCCGTTCGGTGGGTTGCGCACGAGCGCCACGCGGTGGCGTCGCTATGATGCTGTTGCTGCTGATTCCCGTGCGTGCGTTAACTTGGACACCAGCCTTTCCGGCGAAAGCGGCTCGCTGGGCATCGCACAAAGGGTTCAATCCGGCGCTTACCCCTCGCGGCTGGAATGTTGGTGTCCACGCGTTCTACGAAATGGGCATCTCCTAGTATGAACATCGGCGAAGTATTACTCATTACCGACGATCATGAGTCGGCGCGAATGTTAGCCCACGGTCTGGTCATGCGCGGCGTGCAAGTGGACATCGCCGCGATCAGTTCGCACTTGCACCAACGCGACGAACTAGCGCGTTATACGCTGGTCATCGTCGACACGGACAGGACCGATGGCGTCGTTCTCTGCCGCCAGTTACGCAGCGACTACCATAACCCACTGATCTTCTTGACCTATGAGCGTGACGAGCGCTATCACCTGATGGTCTACGATGCGGGCGTTGACGACTGTATCCAGAAGCCCATTGGTAACCCGCTCTTCTTGGCCAAAATCGGCGTGTGGCTGCGCGCCGCGCGGCACCCTAGCCCAGACAACAAGCAACTGGCGCAGAACTTCCGCCTGGACCCGACGCGCCGCAGCCTCCTGCTGCCCGAAGGCAAGGCCGTTACGCTCACCTTGCTGGAGGCCCGCCTCATCGAGCTATTCTTAGGGAATCCGTATATTGTGCTGGACAGCGGCGCTATCATCCGGCGTGTTTGGGATGAGTACAGCGTCGGCGACAATGTGTTGCTCAAGAACCTCATCTATCGCGTCCGGCGCAAGATCGAGCCGGAGCCGGGCAAACCCCGTTATATCCAAACCACCTTCGGCGGCTATGTCTTCCGGCCTGATCAGGCGGACGGCGCCCTCTAGTCGCGCCGTCCCAGTTGCGTGGACTCGATCGAATAGTCGGCAGCCAACGCCGGTCGCAAAGAACAACAAAGCGACCGGCGCGAAAAACGCCGGTCGCCGGTGGGCAGTCAATATAGTTGTCCAGCCGCGTCAGTCGGCGGCGGCCTCGACCGGCGCGGCCGGGTCGGCGGCGTAGGTTGGGGCCGTCGTCATGTGCGGCAGGCCGCGCGCCCGCAGCAGGGGCAGCGCCGCTGCGATGCTGCCCGGCGTCCACAGGGGACCAGCCGCCCGCGTGCGCCGCGCCAAGATGGCCCGGCGCAGATCGTCCGCCGTCGCGCCGGGGAACCAGGTGAAGGCTTGGCCCACGGTGTGGGGCACATGCGAATCGCTGCCGCCTAGCTCGCTCAGACGCTGACCGCGCCGGTTGCGCCAGGCGGTGAAAAGATTGGCGAACAGGTTGGTGGGGAAGCCGTTGCGGACCTCTACCCCGTCCAGCGGCAGCGTGGCAATCTGCGCGGCCAGGCCCTGCATACAGCCCCACGTCACCCAGCCGCTAAAGGGGTGGACGGCGACGGCCAGCCCGTCTTGAGCGTGGATGGCGTCAATGGCCGCGCGGGCGGTGCGAAAGGCAGGCAAGGTGCGCTGCACGAACAGCCCAACCACGTCGCCTTCGTCGGTCGTCACCTCTTGCCCGACGATGACCTCCAGGGGCAGATGGTGGCCGCGGGCATAGTCGCGGGCGGCCAGCCCCCCTTCGGCGGTGTCGTGGTCGGTGACCGCGATGACCCGCAGGTCGGTCATGCCGGCCACGTACTCCACCAGTTCCGCCGGGCTGACCTTGCCGTCACTGTAATTGGTATGAATGTGGGTATCTGCTTTGTGGTTCATCTTGCGTTATAGAACGTGAACCGGGACGCCCCGGTTCCTCCAGTCCCCCATCATACCGCACTCCGCCCCGCGGACATAAAACGCAGCCAACGCGTGCCCCAACAAACGCAAACAGGGCGGCCGCGTGCCACGGCTCCCCTGAGTTGTTCATCTGGGGTGGATGCCACGTCTAGCGCGGGGGCGGTTGGCGGATGCGACCGTCCATCCAGGCTTCGGCCGCGGCGTCAAGCTTGACCGACCAACTGCGCGCCAGCGTCCACGGGTCGACCGTCTCCAGCCACCAGGTCGCGCCCGCGGCGGCGTAGGGGGCCACCTGCGCCGCGCCCGCGGCCGGGTCGTCGCCGGGCGTGATGCCCGACGCGGCATAGTCGAAGGGGCCGGTCGCGGTGCGTTGACCGTCGATAAAGGCTTTGATCGCGGTGAATTCCCCCACCGTGGGCGGGAAGCCGCCGGAGAGCGGGAAGACGCCGTCATAGCGGGCGGCGCGACGGAACGGCGCACGGTTGGGCCAGTTGCCGCCCAGCCAGACGGGGATCGACGGCGACTGCGCCGGGCCGGGGTGGAACTCGATAGGCTCCATCCGATAGTGCTCGCCCTGATGGCCGAAGCGTTCGCCGCGCCACAGCCCGGTCACGATGTCCAGGGCTTCGTCCAGCATGTGGGCGCGGGTCTTGGCGTCGGTCACTTCGCCAAACCAGGCGAAGTCCTCCGCCCCACCGCCCAACCCCGCGGCGAAGATCAGCCGCCCCTGGGCAAGCCGGTCCAGCGTCACGGCCTGGCGCGCGACC
>CAYJQA010000238.1:0-8317 GCA_964372065.1 uncultured Litorilinea sp. | reverse complement strand
GGGATTGTCGTCCGGGATGGTATAGGGACCGCTCCCGGTGACGTGGATGCGCAGCAACTTGCCCAAGAGGCTCTTGGGATTCTGACCGTTGTCGAATGCATCGCCGCCCCCGCCGCCGTCGCCCAGCCCGATATAGAGATGGCCGTCCGGCCCAAAGGCGATCAGCCCGCCGTTGTGATTCTCGGCAGGTTGGTTTTGGCGCAAGATGGGTTCTTCGCTATCGGGGTCGGCCACGTCGGGGTCGGCGGTGACATGAAAGCGGGCGATCATCGAATCAGCGAGGCCGTTGGGGTCGCCGTTGTCGCCGGGGACCAGGTCCTCCTTGGCGTTGTAATAGACATAGAAGACGCCGCTAGCCGCATAGTCGGGCGGAAAAGCCACGCTCAACAGACCACATTCGCCACAAGTAGCGTTGACGCGGGCGCGGATATCTAGAAAGGGCTTCGCCAGCACCTCCCCATCGCGCCGGACGAGGATGTGCCCGGCCTTTTCGACCAAAAAGAGCCGCCCGCTGCCATCGCCCGCATGGGTCACATACACGGGTCGCGTCAGCCCCAGGGCGATCAGGCTGAGCTGGGGCGCGGGCCACGTCACCGCGCCGCCCGCGGCCTGCGCCGGGGTATGTGTCGCGCCAACCAAAAGCGCCAATAGGAGGGTTGCGCGCAGCAGATGGATTTTAGGATGTCCGAGTTGCATAAGCTCTGTCGGTGTGGTGGCTGAGTCGTCACGCAGCGTGCCCGCGACGCTGTGCAGGTCGCACGGGAGCCATCATACCACAGCGGGGGACGGGGCAAAACCGGCCACGCGACCCGCAGCCAAAGCAGAACGCCCTCCCCGGCTTGCGCCGGGAAGGGCGTCGCGCGACCACGGATGGACGCAGGCGTTAGCTGTGATCCATCGTCACTTCCAGTTCATAGGGATCGGTAGCGTCCGGCGGGATCTGGAACTCGTCGACGGCAATCGGCTCATAGTCATCATGCACGACGACGATACTGTAGAACTCGCCCGGCGTGACCCGCGCGCTCAGTTGGAATTCGCCGCTGCGGTTGCTGGTGGCGGTCCCGTGGACCATGCTCTCGTCAAAGTCCGCGTCGACCCACTGCTGCACCGTGTTCCCCGGCGTGAGGAAAACAATCAGTGCGCCGGAGATCTTCGTCCGGCTGTTGTTGCGGTCCACCACATTACCCACCACGCCGACATCTTCCACCGGACCGGGGCCGCCTTCTTCCACAGTGAAGCTGCCCGTCTGGACGGTTTCGCCCTCGACATAGACCTCTAGGTCGAAGTTGCCCGCCGGCAGACCGTCCGGGTGCGAAAGATAAAGCTCAAAGCTGCCTTCCTCATCGGCTTCCCAGAGCAGGCTGTTATCGGCCACATTCTGGCCTTCATAGAACCAGGTATAGCCCCATTCCACGCCATTGGCCATGCCGGAGTAGTCGAACACCCCCACGACCTCGAAGATGTCGCTGAAGGTGTCGCCAAAGTCGCCAAAGTTACCGTCGTCGTCCACCTTGGCAAAGCGGATCTCGCCGATGACCCGACCGCGAGGATCAGGCGTCGGCTCCGGGCCAGGCCCCTCGCCGACATTGACGCCGCCGCGATAGACGGATCCATCGTCGTAGATCAGCTCCAGTTCCGTCAGCCCGTCGCCCAGACCGTTGTCGTTGAAGACATTGACCCAACTGGTGCCGCTCTCGCCGCCGTCCCAAGCGAAGGACTCGCGGGCGATCTCGCGGCCGTCAGTATACCAGACATAGGTCAGGTCGCGACCGTCTTCGAAGCCGCTATAGTCAAACACGGCGTAGAGGTCGGTGATGCCCGACGGGAACTCGAGCGCGGGGTTGATGGGCTGGCCGCGGCGGGTAACGGCCTCGGCATACTGCACATTGTTGACGCTCGCCCCGTTGTTGTTGACCGGCCCGGGGAAGTAGCTGTTGACGAAGTTCAGCGACAGGTTGCCGTCGCGCACCAGACTGATCTTGCCCACGTCGTCGGTGACGCCGGCGGAGGGGACGCCGACGAAAGCGCCCTGGTCGTTGGTGGCGAGACCGCCGGAGTTGCCGTGGTTTAGCTCGCCGTCGGTCTTGATCCACTCAAAGACGCCGTCCCGGTTTTCGTCGAGGAAACCGGAAACCTTGCCCGAAGTGAAGGTGACGCTGTTGCCGCCCAACCCCGGGAAGCCGTAGAAGTTGATCTCGTCGCCGATCTGGAGTTCATCGCTGTTGCCGCGCAGAATGGGGGTCAGCCCCAAGTTGTCCGGCAGCGGGGCGTCCGGGTCATCGGAGAGCGAGACGATCTGCAGGAGCGCCAGGTCTAAATCGGGGTCAGCCTTGACCACCGTGGCGTAGTACTTGATGACCGCTTCACCACGCATATTGGAGGGCGTGACGGCGATGGCGGCAAGCCCGTCGTCATTCATGTAGCCGTTCCGGGAGTCACCTTCGACCACATGGTTATTGGTCAAGATTAGCCCTTCGGCGCTCATGATAGTACCGCTGCCCAGGCTGAAAATCTCAAAGTCGTTGTCGGGCATGATCACCTGCACGGTAGCCCGCAGCGAAGCGTTGATGGCCTCGCGGCTGATGGCCTCCGCCGGTCGGATGGAAAAGGCCGTGAGCGCCAACACGAGCAGCGTGATCGCCGACTGCGCCAGGCGTCGGGTGGGGCGGAACCCCGCCACCCCCCGGCGGGACGTGGACCATAGTTGTTGCACGGACATCATTCCCCACCTTCCTTGACGCGCAGGCTGTCCTTGACGAGGTCGAAGTAGCTCACTTCCTCATCCCAGTGGGCAGCGTCGGCTGCCATGGTCACGATCACGGCGTTGCCGTTGGCGGCGAAGATCAGGTCTTGCGCCTGGACCGCGACCGGCGGCGCACCCCCGCCTTGCTCACGCGTGGGGTCGGCCACATAGGCGTAAGTAACGAGGACGCCGGCCGCATCGTCGGCCGCGCCGACGGTGACGGGCACGGCTTCCAGTTCACGATAACGCAGCAGCGCTTGCGTGCGCTGCAGACCCAAGCCGGTGCGGACGGTGACCGGGTTCTCGTTTTCGCCCAGGGGCTGGACGGCGATCGTGACTTCGCTGTCAAAGATACCGGCGCTGCGCGGGTTGCGCACGGCGACCAGGTAGTCGGGCGATGTGCCCGTGATCCAGTTGGCCGGAATCGAAACCTTGGGCAGACCCGCGCCCAACTCAATCTCACGGCTGTTGTTAATGCTGTTGTTGCGAATTCCGAGGCCCAAGAACAGGGCAAATAGGAGCGTGACGACGACCGCGATCTCGTTGCGGCGCAAGTCTTGCACAGACGGCGGCTCGTTGGTAAAGCTGGGCTTGGTGAGGCGCATAAGCAGGTTGGACATTTATGCTTTCTCCTCTTGGTCGCCGGCGGTGGTATCTTCGCCGGCAACATCCGTGGCGGCGTCCGCGGCAACATCAGCGGCAGCCTCCTGGGCGGCGTCTTCGATGGTGGCCGCGACCGGCGCAGCCGCGGGCGGTTCGGCGGGAGCCACGGCGGCGACCACCGGTTCGGCAGCCGCCGGAACCGGCACAGGCGCCATGCCGAGGCTGTCGCGCACCTGTTGGTGAGCGATGCGCAAGGTTTCTTCGTTGGCGCGCTCGATCAACCAGAAGACAATCGCCAGCGCGATCACGGTCACGATGGCCGCAAAGATCAGATCGCTCCAGGGATTGTAGGTCAAGCCGCCGCTAAAGGTGCGGTTAAGCAGGAAGAAAAAGAGGCCGTTGATGACCGCGGCGAAGGTCAAACCGGCGGGCATGTAGTAGAGGGGCACTTTTTCAAACCGTGACTGCCCCATGAAATAGCCCATAATGCCGGCGAACCCGCCATAGGCCAGGGCGTTCACCACCATACGGATGGAGCCAATGTTCAGATCGACGCCGTTGCTGGTGACGACATACTGGAAGTTGAGCACTGTCGCCAGCCCCAAGCCTGCGGCCACGGCGTAGATGACGCCGTCCACCCGTTCATCAAATTCAGGATGGTTGAACACCCCATAACGGACGACGGCGTAGATCAGGAACTGTTCCACGAAGCCGACGATCAGGATGCCGCCCAGCAGGTGTCCCCACCAGGTCTGATGGAGCCAGTCGCTTACGCTGAACAGACCGTTGATCAGCGGGTCATGCAGCGCCGCCGTCACCAGCGCGCCCAGCAGAAAGACGCCGATGACCATCGTTTTCGGCTCCGGCTCCAACCGGTCGAGCCGGTAGAAGAAAAAGAGCCAGATGGCCGCGGGCACCAACGAGAGCAAGAGGCCCAGCAAAATCAGCCCTGGCCCCTCAAGATTGGCGCCCGCGTTGGGCAGGAGAAAGTTGAAGATCCCGGCGAAAAGCAGTAGGCCGACTAGGGTGATGCCAATGGACACCCAAAGCCCGCCGCGGTTGTGGGCGACGCGCTCAACTCGACTGAGTTCGTCGCCGCCTGTGTACGTTGTTTGCACAGATGCCCTCCTTGCTGTTGACCTGCGGTGAAGCAATCCACATTTTCTGGCAGCGATGATACGAGTGCTTACGCTGTTTTGTTCCCCATACGAGGTAGTGATTGGCGCTGTTATCCCCTGTGCATGCTCCCAGCCTGCCGACGGCATGCGCGGGCGACAGAGGGATGCCGCGCCGGCAGATGCTTGGAAGGCTTGACACAGGGACTGGAGTGGCGTTACCATGAGCCGGTTCGGCCCACGGCTGTCCTTATCTCTATCCTATACCACGATAATTCTACTCGATCAAATCGCGAAACCTCAACCCAGTCGAAATCATGCACGCACAGCCCGTCACCAGCCCGATTCTTGTGCAACACAGCGGGGGGTTTGCCGCTATGCTGGACCACCTCGCCGCCCATCGGTTCGTGGCGGTCGATACCGAAAGCGACAGCCTCTTTAGCTATTACCCCAAGGTGTGTTTGATCCAGGTCACCACCTTTGCCGAGGCCGGGGAGCGCGCCGCCGTCGACGCCGTGGTGGACTATCTCATCGACCCGTTGCGCTTCAGCCAACTGGACGCCCTGGGCGCGCTGTTCGCCGACTCGCAGCGCGAGGTGATCATCCACGCCGCCGAGAACGACATTATGTTGTTTCAGCGGGAATACAACTTCAGCCTCGCCAATGTCTTCGACACGCAACTGGCGGCGCGTATCTTGGGCTGGGAACGGGCCGGGCTGGCCGCGATCTTGGAAGAACAATTCGGCGTGGTGAGCGACAAGCGCATGCAGCGCACCAACTGGGGCCGCCGCCCCTTGCTGCCGGAGCAGATCGCCTATGCCCAGATGGACACCCACTATCTGCCGGCGCTGCGCCAACGGCTGGTGGAGGAACTGCACGCCCGCGACCGCTGGGAGGAGGCCCAAGAGGCGTTTGGCGAACTAGCCAAGCTCGACTTCCGCAGCCGCCCCACGACGGAGCGCAACCTGTGGCAGATGAAGGAAGCGCGCGACGTCCCGCTCGCCCAAACCGGCGTGCTGGAGGCGCTCTGGCTCTGGCGCGAGGCCGAGGCGCAGCGCCAGGACCGCCCGCCCTTCAAGATCGTCAATAATCGTGTCTTGGTGGAATTAGCGCAGCGCCAGCCGGCTAATCACACCCGGCTGGTCGCGGTCCCCGGTCTGGGGCCGCGCGAAATCGAACGCTATGGCGCGGCGCTGCTCCAGGCCATCGCCGAGGGCAAACAGCGCCCCCTGCCGTCGCTCCCCGAAGCGACCGCCCGCCCCGAACTGTGGCTCGACAAGTCCGTATTGCGTCGCTATGACGAACTGCGCCGCTGGCGCGCCGACACGGCTGCCGCTCGCGGCGTGGCCCCGGATATCGTCTTGACCAACGATGTGCTGATGGAGATCGCCAAGGCCCAGCCCGCCACGCTCGATCAACTACGCGAAATCGGGCGCATCGGCCCCTGGAAGGCCAAGACCTACGGCCCGGCGCTGCTTGAGTTGGCCGCACGCTAAAAGAACCCTCACGCAAAGACGCAAAGAACGCAAAGGAAAGACCAGGAGCGGTTGTCATTCCGAACCGCAGGTGAGGAATCCCTCTGCTGAAGCGTGCGCTGTGGGGATTCCTCGCTAACACTCGGCATGACATCGACGCCTTTTCTGCCCTTAGCGTGCTTGGCGTCCTTGCGTGAGACCTCTTCTCTGCTTTTCTTCCCTTCTCCGCCTACTTGCCCAGCAGATTGCGCAGCCAGCCGAACCCCACCTGGGCCAAGAACCACAGCCCCCCAAACGCAAACCCCATGAGCGTCACCCCAAAGAGCAGGGCAAAGCTCTGCGTGCCAAAGCTCTGTTCACTCGCGCCCAGCAGCCAGCGCCACCCGCGCGGGATCGCCTCGCCCACGTCGATGCGATAGACGCCGACGAGTGAGTCGCCCAACAGCAGGGCGATGAGCGCGCAGAGCAGCACCGCGCCCAAGATCGATATACGGTAGATGCGCTGCTCGTTGCTGGAACGGCTGCGGCGTGGGACGGACGGCTGCCGGGTCATGGTCATGCGTCTCGCAAATCGTTAGGCTTGGGCCAGAGCTGCGGCCAGGGCTTGGGCCAGGTGGACAGGTTGGCGTCCGGTAAAGTGCTCGATCTGATGGCGACAACTGGTGCCGCTGGCGACGATCACCGTCTCCGGCCCGGCGGCGCGCACCGCGGGAAAGAGCCGGTCTTCGCCGATCTTACGGCTGATCTCATAGTGGTCGGTCTCGTAGCCAAAGTCGCCCGCCATGCCGCAGCAGCCGCTGGGGATGACCTCAACCGTATAGCCCACGGCCTCGAGCGCGGCAACGGTGCTCTCGTTGCCCACCAGCGCCTTGTGATGGCAATGGCCGTGGAGCAGGGCTTGGCGCGGACGGCTGCTGTGCGGCGCGCCCTGAAGGCCCCCGAAGCGCCCCGCCGCGACCTCGCGGCTGACGAATTCCTCAAAAGTGAACACCTGCGACGCCAGTAGCCGGGCGCGCTTCGTGTCGGCGGCCAGGTCCACGTATTCGTCGCGCAGCGTGAGAATGCAGCTTGGCTCCACGCCGACGATGGGGATGCCCTGCTGCGCCAGCGGCGCGAGCAGCGCCACGTTGTGGTCAATCCACGGTTTCGCCTTGTCCGCCTGGCCGCCGGTGATCAGCGGGCGACCGCAGCACTTGCGCCCTTCGGCCAACCGCACTGCGTAGCCGGCGGCCTCCAGCACCGCCACCATCGCCTCGCCCACGCCGGTCTCGTTGTAATTGACCCAGGTATCGTGGAAGATGACGACCGGGCCGTTGGGCGCAGGCGTCGCGGACCGCCCCGCCGCGCGACGGTGGAACCAGTCGGCAAAGGTCTCCGGCGCATATGCGGGGAAGCTGCGCGCCGGATGCACGCCGATGCGGGCAAAGACGGTCTTGGCCGCGGGCGTCGCCAGCCCCCAGTTGACCGCGGGGACCAGGAACGGCGTGAGTTTGTAGAGCAGTTCATTCAGCGTGGGCAGCAGCCCCATCATGCGGTTGAACCAGGGCAGCCCGTTATGCCGGTAATAGTGGACCAGAAACTCGGACTTGATCTTCGCCATGTCCACCGACGACGGGCATTCGCTCTTGCACGCCTTACAGCCCAAACAGAGGTCCATGGCGTCATAGAGGGTGTCGCCAAATAGCTCGTCGCGCGGGATGCGCCCGGCCAGCACGTTACGCAGCGCATTGGCGCGGCCGCGGGTCGTGTCGCGCTCGTCTTTAGTCGCCATGTACGACGGGCACATGGTCCCCGCGCCCAGCTTGCGGCAGACACCCGCGCCGTTGCACATCTCGATGGCGGGCGCCAGACCGCCGTCCGCGCCCCAGTCAAAGACGGTCTCCAGTTGGATCGTCTGATAGCCCGCGCCAAAGCGCAGATTGTCCGTCAGCGGCGGCGCGTCCACAATCTTGCCGGGGTTGAGCAGGTTGGTGGGGTCAAAGGTGCGCTTGACGGCCTGGAGCGTAGCATAGAGCTGGGGGCCAAAGAGCTTGGGGTTGTGGCTGCTGCGGGCGAGACCGTCGCCGTGCTCGCCGCTCATGGCCCCGTTGTACTCCATGGCGAGGTCACAGGCACAGTCGGCCACCGCCTGCATCAACTCCACCCCGCGCGCGGTTTTCGGGTTGATCAGCGGGCGCACGTGCAGACACCCGGCGGACGCATGGGCATAGACCGCCACGTCCGGAATATCGCCCTGACTCTTGCAGAACGCCAGTAGACGACCAATGTAGTCGGCCAGCCGCTCTTGCGGCACGGTCACATCTTCGATGCCGGGGATGGGCTTATAGTCTCCGCGCCGGCTCATGAGAATGTTCAGCCCGGCCTTGCGCACAGTCCAGACG
>CAYJQA010000237.1:0-8396 GCA_964372065.1 uncultured Litorilinea sp. | reverse complement strand
TGGCGTCCAGTTGGCCGGTCTTGGCGCGCTTTTGGCGCAGGGCAATGCGGCTGCGGAGGCGGTTGGCGAGCTTGGCGACCTCCTTACGCAGCCGGTCCATGTCGCGGTCGGAGAGCGCGCCGAAGGGGGTGTCCATGAGTTGGTCCACACCTTCGTCGGGACGCTGGTCGGCCATGTTGTCGGCGATGCGCTGACCGGCGTACTGGTTGACCTGTTCTTGGAGCGACTGCTGGTTGGCTTTGAGCAGACCGCGCATCTGCTCCAGGCGTTCTTTGCTCATGCCCATCTGGGCGAGTAACTGCATGAGTTGGCGCAGCGCGTCGCGGACTTCGTCGAAGCGGAGGGCGCGCATCATGCGGCGGGCCATCCACTCTTTGTAACGCAGGTCGGTGGTGCGGTTGAGGCCGGTCATCTGGCCGAGTTGCTGCAACTCGTCTTGGCTCAACTGCTCGCCGCGCAGGAGCTTCTCCATCATCTGGCGGATTTGCTCGCTGAACTGGCGCAGCGCCTCGGCCAGTTGGCGCGCTTCTTCCTCGCTCATGTCTTGGGTGAGGTCCTGCATGGGCGGGGCGTCGGCCTGGTCGAAGAAGAGGGGGAATAGCTCCTCGAAGGTGGGCAGGCTGGGGGCGTCTTTGACCAGCGTGGCGCGCAGGCTGAGGCGAAAGGCGTCGCGGTCCTGCACGCCGAGATCGTCCACGGCGCGAAAGGCGTCGGCGCTTTCGGCCAGGCTGACACGCACGCCGCCGGCGCGCAGCGCGGCGATAAAGCGGATCAGGCGGTCTTCCATGGGGATGGCTCCTTGGCGCGCGGCCCCGGCGACGGGACCACACGACCCAATGCTACTCGCGCCAGCGTAACTGGCTCACGTCGTCGTCTTCGACCGAGATGCCCTTGGACGACACCTGGAGGCGGCGGCGGACCTTCTGCAAGTCGGACTCGTGCTTGAGCAGGATGTTGAGCGTCGTCTCCAGCGTCTTGGCGTCCAGCTGCTTGGCGTTGAGCGCGACCAGCGACTTGGCCCAGTCCAGCGTTTCGCTGATGCTGGGAGCTTTGCGGAGGTCCAGGTCGCGCAGCCGCTGCACCAGGTCGACGGCCTGCTGCGCCAGCCTGGCGTTGAGTTCGGGGACCTTGAGGCGGACGACGCTTAACTCCTGTTCGGCGGTGGGGTAGCCGATAAAGAGGTAGAGGCAGCGGCGTTTGAGCGCCTCGCTTAGCTCGCGCGTGTTGTTGCTGGTGAGCATGACCAGGGGCCGATGGACCGCCATGAGCGTGCCCAACTCGGGGACGCTGACCTGGAAATCGCTGAGGACCTCTAGCAAGAACGCCTCGAACTCGGCGTCGGCGCGGTCGATCTCGTCGATGAGCAGGACGGTGGGCTGCTCGCTGAGGATGGCCTTGAGCAGCGGGCGCTGGAGCAGGAAGCGCATGGAGAAGAAGACGTCTTCTTCTTGCGCCAGGCGGTCGGCGGCTCCCGCCAGCGTGGCCGCGCCGGCGAGCGTTTCTTGGAGTTTGTCGCGCAGCAACTGGGTATAGAGCAGTTGCTTGGCGTATTCCCACTCGTAGAGCGCCTTCGTTTCGTCCAGACCTTCATAGCATTGCAGGCGGATCAGCTCACGGCCGGTCGCGCCTGCGATGGACTTGGCAAGCTCGGTCTTGCCGACGCCTGCCGGCCCTTCAGTCAGCAACGGTTTGCCCAACTGCTGGGCCAGATACACCGTGGTGGCAATCTCGTCGCCGGCGATGTACTGTTGTTGGCTGAGGGCGCGCTTCACCTCGGCGGGGGAAGTGTAGGACGCTTGGTGGGTCACAGGAGAATCTCCTCGCACAATAGGAACGTACGTTCGGCGCGGCCCGGCGCACCGCACGCGAGAGTTTACCCCATCACTTGGGCTTTGACAACCGCCCATTGGGATAGGCCCGACCCCCGGCGAGCTAGGTGTCCATCGGGTAGAAGGGAGTAACCTGCCAAGGTGGGGCAGATAGTTGGGGGCTTTTCCACGTGGTGTTGGCGCAGCCCGATAGGTTTCTCCGGCTGCGGCGGGGAGACTAGTGAATGATCTGCGGCAGCCACACGCAACTGGAACCCGGCACGCGGATGAGACCGGCATCGACCGTGAGGTTGCTTGCGCCGTCCCCGATGCTTACCACCGGCGACCAGCCATTCGTAGTGGCGTCGCTGTCGCGCGTGTCGTCCGCGCCTTGATTTGCGGCGGTGAACCGATACTGCTCGTCCGTTGCGGCCGCGACCATGGCCGCCGATGTCCGCAAGGCAAATGGCGTCGGATAAGCCGGTGTGATCTTTTTCCCCCCATCCTGGGTGATCGCCGTAACGGTCCCGCTCGGCCAGGCAATGGTGGCGACGTCCCACAGGTCGTGATTGACGAGGTTCGCGGTCTCCGAGAAGACGCGCGTGCTGTCGATATAGATGCGCACGGTAGCCGTGCTCGGCCCGTAGCGATGATCACTCCAGTAGTGCACGCCGACCCGGTAGATAGCGTTGTTTTCCGGTCTCCGCAGCGAGATTACCTCGGCGCCCGCCCCGTCGGTATCATCCCGGTCGAGCGAAGGGTCGTCCGCGCCTATCTCAGGCGTGCCCCAGTTCGGGTGGGGGTTGAACCAAAAGACATCGTAGGGTTGGTCGAACCAGGGATCGGGGCTGCCGTCGCCATCATGGTCCTGGCCCACGTCGGCCAGGGGATGGGCGACATGGAGATCGACGTCCGATCCGGCCTCGGGTCCGGCGTCGCTTTGATCTGGATCGCCGGGCGTGTTCCACACGAGTTCGACCCGAAAGCCCCGCCGGTTGAACTCCACGATGTAGTCGCCGGCAGCGAGGCCGGTGAAAGTATAGTGACCGTCGCTGCCGGTCAGGGTGCTGTGCAGGAGAACGCCGGCGCCGCTGAGCAAATTCACCGGAATCTGGCTCAGTCCCGGCTCGCCGGCATCCTGGACGCCGTTTTCGTTCAGATCCTCCCACACCCGGTCGCCCAGGGTTGCGCCGGCGCGCGGGGTGACGCCGGTAGTTGTTTGGCCGCCGGCCCGCGCGGGCAGGCCGAGCAGCAGCAGGATAACCAACGTAATGCCGAGGCCGCGTCGAATACCGGAACGAACGCAAGAAGACATGCTTGCCCATGCGAGCATCGTTGACATGACAGCATCTCCTTTCGGTTCGCAAAGACCTGCTCACAAAACTCCGCGCGCTAGATGGTTGCCATCCTCCCCACGCTCGAAAATGGATCGTACCGACAGGCAGCGCCCCGCGCCCGGCAGCGCGGTTCGACTATCCTCTGGTGCATCCATTTCGGATAGAGTGAATTGTGAAATTGGGAACAAGCGTATTTTATGCGCCCGCCACGCGAATGGCAAGGCGGGCGTGAACGGGCGGTTGGACTAGCCGTCGCGGGCGGACTTGCGGCGCTGGCCGGGCGGCAGGAAGCCCTGCGGGACGGGCGTCGCGTCGGGGAGCGGCGTCCAGGTGGCGGTCGGTCCCGGCGGTGTGTCGGTCGGCGTCGCCGTGGGCGCATCCGGCGGGAGGACGGTGGGCGTCTCGGTGGGTGTCTCCGTGGGGGTCGGCTCGGCGGGCGGCGGGGTGTCCGTGGCCGGGAGCGGCTCCGGGATGGCCGTGTCGGTGGGCCACGGGGTCGCGGTGGGCGTCGGTTCCGCCGGGAGCAGCGTGAACGTTTCCGTGGGCGTGGGCGGGACCGCGGTCCAGGTCGCGGAAGGCAGCGGCGTGGCCGTGGCCGCGGCGACAAAGACGCGCACGCGCTGCTCGTAGGCCGTGCCATAGGTATCGTAGACGACCAGGCGCAGGGTGTGCGGCCCTTCGCCCAGCCCGCGCGTGTCCCATTCGCCCAAGAAGCCGTCGATCACCGGCGCGCCGTAGGGGCCGCTGATGGCGGGGCTGAACGCGCCGGGGTCATGGGAGATGCCGTATTGCAGTTCGTAACTGTGGAAGGCGGGCGTGTTGGCCGAGCCGTAGACGGGCACGACGCCGCTGACGATCTCGCCCTCCACCGGCTGGCGGATGTATAGCTCCGGCGCAAAGTCAAAGACATCGCTGGGGCTGCTGGGCGGCTGCGGGATGCCGTGCTGCTCGGCCCAGGCGCGCCAGGCTTCGGGGTAGATCTTGAAGACCTTTTCCTCGATGGCCTCGCGCGGGGTGAACTCGGTGGCGAGACGACCGCTGGCGCGGTCCAGCCGCACCAACTGGTAGAGGTCGCGTTCGGGCGGCAGGGGCGGGCGGTCGTCGGCAAACCAGGCGGTGCGGCGTTCGGGGCACGCCTGGCTGGGCTGCGCGCCGGTGTCGGCGCAGACCTCGAACTGGCGCACGCCGGGCGGCGGCGTGAACTCCAACGCGGGTTCACCGGCCAGGGCATAGGTCATAAACTGGTTCCAGATAGGCCCGGCCCCGCTGACGCCGGAGATGTCGCGCATTTCGGTGAAGTCGGCGTTGCCGATCCACACGCCGGCCACCAACTGAGGCGTGAAGCCTAACGTGAGGTTGTCGCGGAAGTCGTTGGTCGTGCCGGTCTTGACGGCCGCGGGCCGGTCCAGGCGCAGGACCGAGTTGACGCCAAAAGACGGCGCGCGGGCCGCGTTGTCGCTGAGGATGTCGGTGATGAGAAAGGCATCCACCGCGCTGATGACCTGCTGACCGGCGTTGGGCGATGGCGCTTGGCAGGGGCGCTCGCTGTTTAACTCACAGATGACGTTGCCCTGGCTGTCGGTAATCTTGAGGATGGCGACGGGCGGGACGCGCTTGCCGCCGTTGGCGATGACGCCGAAGGCGGAGGTCATCTCCAAGAGCGGGACTTCGCCGCCGCCCAGGGCCAGACTCAGCCCGTAGTCGGGGCGCGTCAAGGTCGTGATGCCCAGCCGCTGCGCCAGAGAGAGGAAGTCGGGCAACTCCACCTGCTGGAGCGCCCGCACGGCAGGGACATTGTAGCTGTTCGCCAGCGCGGTGCGGACCGTGACCATGCCGTGCTCGCGTAGGTCGTAGTTGGTGGGGTGATAGGGCGGGTTGGCCCCATCGGGGAAGTTCTCTTCCATGTCGGCGATCAGCGTGCCGGGCGTCCAGCGTTCGGCGACGGGCTTTTCCGGCTGCTCAAAGGCGGCCAGATAGACCAGCGGCTTGATGGAACTGCCGGGCTGGCGCGGGGCCAGCGCCATGTTGACCTGGCCGTCGATCTCCACGTTGTCAAAGTCGGCGCTGCCGACCAGGGCGAGGATCTCGCCCGTGCCGGGACGGAGCGCGACCAGCGCGCCGTTGGAGACGTCGTGCTCGGCCAGCCGCGCCACGTTGTCGGCGACGATGCGCTCGGCGTTGGCCTGGAGTTCGGGGTCGAGGGTGGTGGTCACGTTCAGCCCGGTCTGGTAAAGCGCCTCGGGGCCAAAGAGCGTCTCTAGCTGTTGGCGGACGTAGAGCGTGAAGTGGGGCGACTCCAGGTTGAATTCCAGCGGCGCATAGGCCAGCGGTTCCAGCCAGGCGGCGTCGGCTTCGGCGGGGGTGATGTAGTTGTTCTCGACCATCAGGCCCAAGACCACGGCCTGGCGCTGTTTGGCGCGGTCGGGGTGGGTGTAGGGGTCATAGTAGGCGGGCAGTTGGGGCAGCCCGGCAAGCAGTGCGGCTTCGCCCAGGGTGAGGTCGGTGACGCTCTTATGAAAGTAGGTTTCGGCCGCAGCGTCCACGCCATAGGCGAAGCTGCCGTAATAGAGTTCGTTGAGATAGATCGCGAGGATCTGTTCTTTGGTGTAGCGGCGGCTGATCTCGGCGGAGAGGATGGCCTCTTTGACCTTGCGGCTGAGCGTCTGTTCGGGCGAGAGAAAGACCAGCTTGACCAACTGCTGGGGGATCGTGGACGCGCCGGAGACTACATCGCCTTCGCGCAGCGCGTAGTAAAGCGCGCGCAGGAGTGCGACCGGGTCGACGCCGGGGTGTTGATAGAAGTTGGCGTCTTCGGTGGAGATGGTGGCCTGGACCAGATAGGGCGAGATGCGGTCCAGCGGGACGACCGTGCGCCGGCCCGCGTTGGGGTCGAAGGTTTCCATGAGCAGGTTGCCTGCCCGGTCCAGGATGCGCGTGCTCTGAAAGGTGCTGGCGCGATTGGTGAGTTCGTCCGGCGCGGGTAGCCCCGCGGTCATGGCAGCATAGCCGATGAGCGCGCCGCCCAGCGCCAGCACGGCCAGCGCGAAAAAGACCAGGCCGCCGCCCAGAAAGCCGCGCCAGAAGGAAGGCCGGCGGCGTCCGGCGCGTTGGGTCGGGCGGGTACGCGGTTGCAGGTCAAAGCGGCTCATGGTTGGTATCCGGAAAGCTCACACAGAGATCAAAGATAAAGAAGAGAAACCAGAATTATCTCATGCAAAGACCGCAAAGAGAAGGCGGGAGCAAGACTGTCAAGCTGAGACTTTCAGGTCGAAGCATCCTCCTGCAACTCTGCGTGCGACCTCTTATCTCTCCTCACGGCCAGGACCAGGGCAAGGTGTTCTGATAGACCCAGGCCGCGGTATGCAGCGCCTGGAGCACGATCAGCGGGACGAAACCGGCGGCGCGATAGGGCGGCGACAGACGCTTGGCCGCGACCGCTGCCAGCCAGAGCGTCGCGGGGATCCACGCCAGGCTGAACAGGTCCCAGTCGCGTTGGCCGCCGTAGTCGGGATTCCAGACGACGATCAGCGCCAGGTGACTCAGCGCGGCCACGGCGAGAAAGGTGGCCAGCCGGGATGCTTCGCTGCGCTCAGCATGACCGCTAACCGCAAACAACCAGAGCAGCGCGGGCAGCACTACGGGCGCGACCAAGAGCATCTGGTTGAGCAGGTCGCGCAGGTGCGGCCAACTCAGCAGAGTATACGCTTCCCAGCGCGTCGAGGTTGCCCAGAGGGGCACAAACCAACGGGCATCGCCGCCGCCGGGCCGGTCGGTGGTGAGCAGGGCGGCGAGGCCGTGCCCGCCCGTTTCCATGAGCAGCAGCGTGGCTGCGGCGACCGCCAGCATGGGCGCGGCGATCTCCATAACGGCGCGGCGGTAGGCGACGGTTCCCCGCCGCGCCGTGGTCCAGCCCAGGTAGAGCAGCGCGGGGGCGAGGATGACGGTGCTCGGGTGAGCGGCGTTGGTCAAGGCCAGGGCTAGGCTAGGCTGCCAGAGGGGCGCGCGCCCCGTCGCCGTGCGCTGCCCTAGCCAGAGAAAGAGCGCGCTGCCCGCGGCGGCAAAGCTGTAATTCTCGACGTAGCCGAAGAAGAGTTGGAGCAGGCCGAGCGACGCGGCCAGGCCAAAGACAAGCCAGCCGCGGGCGACGTCGCGGCTCCAGGCGAGCAGGACGGCGAGATAGAGCGTGCCCGCCAGCGGGCTGAGCAGCCGGTAAACGGGGATGGCGTCGTCCCAGCCCAGCCGCGGGCCAAACAGCAGCCAAACGCGGCTGTGCAGCCAGACGTCCAGCGGGGCCTGCCAGGAATGGGTCAGGCGCAGAGCGGGGTCGGGCCAGGCCAGACCCCGCGAGAGGATGTAGGCGTCACCCCAGCGCGTGTGGGCGATGGGGAAGGCGAAGAAACTGACGACGAGCAGCACGGCGACCGCGACGCGCCACGGTCCCCCGGACGGCGTAGACGGCGGGCGGTCAATTGGCTGCCGGATCTGCCACCATCCCCACACCATTGCCGCCAGGACCAGCGCACACCCGGCCCAGAACCACGGCGCGGGCGTGTAGGTGACGGGCCACAGCCCCCACCAGGCAGCTTCGGCGCTGTCCGGTGGGGGAATGGGTGCGGGCGTGGGCGGCAGACTGCGCACGCCGACGTGCAGGGCCAGCAGCGCCAATGCCAACACATGCAACCCGCCCACCGCAAGGGTCTGCCGCGGTCCGGGCGACCGTAGCGTCATGGCGCGGGCGGCGCTGCCAGTTGGGCGGTGAACCAGTCCAGGTTGCGGCGGATGGCGTCGGCCAACAGCCGCGGCTCGCCGATGGCGTGGGGCTGGCGCGGGTAGATGTACAGGTCCACGGGGACGCCGCGGCGCTTGAGCGCGGTGAAGTACTGGAGACCCTGCTCCAGCGGGACGCGCTCGTCCGCGCCGCCGTGCTGCATAATGGCGGGCGTCTGCACCTGGTGCGCGTGCATGACGGGGCTGCGCTCCAGCATCAGGTCGCGGCGCTCCCAGAACTCGCCGCCGAAGTAGCTGGGGATGAAGCCGGGAATGTCAGCGGTGCCGATGAAGCTGATGAGGTTGGTCACGGCTGCGCCGATGGAGGCGGCCTTAAAGCGGTGCGTCTGGGTGATGATCCAACTGGTCATAAAGCCGCCGTAGCTCCACCCGGCAACGCCCAGCCGGGCAGGGTCGGCGATGCCCTGGTCGATCACCAGGTCCACGCCCTGCATGAGGTCGC
This sequence comes from uncultured Litorilinea sp., assembly GCA_964372065.1. GTDB lineage: Bacteria > Chloroflexota > Anaerolineae > Caldilineales > Caldilineaceae > QEUY01. Next base: position 21 of record CAYJQA010000237.1, on the reverse strand, counting down.
GGAAGTCGCCGCCGCCCCAAT
>CAYJQA010000236.1:0-8398 GCA_964372065.1 uncultured Litorilinea sp. | reverse complement strand
GGCCCACACCGAGGCGCGCGGATGCATCCGCGCGCCTCGGCGCGCCAGGCGTCCCCGTGGCTGCCGTTTGTGTGCGGCGCTTGGCCGCGCTACACTGCCGGTAGCACGCACCGGACCGGACACCACACCAAGGAGGATCGAGGATGGACTATCGCGCGCTGGGCAATACGGGCTTGCAGGTTTCGGCGCTGGGTTTTGGCTGCGGCGCGGTGGGCGGGCTGCTGGTGCAGGGCGACTACCGCGACATGGTGGCAGCAGTCGCACGCGCCGTCGAGGCCGGCATCACCTACTTCGACACGGCGCAGCTTTACGGTGACGGCCGTTCGGAGACGAACCTGGGCCGCGTGCTGGCCGAGTTGCGCCCCAACGTGGTCGTCGGGACCAAGCTGCGCCTCGCTCCCGGCGACACCCATCCGGACGCTATCGCGGCCGCGGTCATCGCCGCGGCGGAGGTAAGCCTACGCCGTCTCGGCGTCGACCGGCTGGACTTGTTCCAACTCCATAACCCCATCGGCGTAACGCGCGGACCCGGCGGCGACCGTATCGGTCTGGCCGACCTGGAGCCGGCGGTCGCGGCCTTCCAGACCTTGCAGGCGCAGGGCAAGATCCGCGCCTGGGGCATCAACGGCATTGGCGACATGGATGCGCTGCATCAGGCTGTGGCGACCACCGGCGCGGGCACGATCCAAATCCCCTATAACCTGCTCAACCCGTCGGCGGGCCGCGCCGTCGGAGACTCCCTGGGCGCGGCCTTTGCCTTCCAAGACTACCGGCAGCTGATCGACGCGGCCACGGCCAGGGGAACGGGCGTGATCGCCATCCGCGTGCTGGCGGGCGGGGCGCTCAGCGGGGAGGCGGCGCGCCACCCGTTGGGCGCGGCGTCGGTCGCGCCGATTGCCTCCGGCGTGGACTATGCCGCGGACGTGGCGCACGCGCAGCGGTTGCGCTGGCTGGTCGACGAGGGCTATGCGACCTCGCTGCCGGCAGCCGCCATCCGCTTTGCGCTGGGGCAGCCGGGCATCGCCACTGCCCTGGTGGGGCTTTCCAGTCTGGAACAACTGGAGCAGGCCATCGCCGCGGCGGCGCAGGGGCCGCTGCCGGCGGCAGCGATCGCCCGGCTGGCCTAACTGTCACGTTGCTGACAATCCTTACCAAAACTGGTGATTACCCATAAGTTGGTTGGGGTGTAAAGAGGTGGTGAGGAAATGGCTGGAGAGAGGTGTGCGCGAGGGTCGCCACGGTTTTGAGTAAAGCGGCGAGTCCGCGGACGCCGGCGATACGCTGCTCTACACGGCGACCGGCTTGCCGCCCGGCCTGAGCATTGACCCGGCGACAGGCAAGATTACCGGCACGATTGACCCCACCGCCGAGGGCGATTATCCGGTGACGGTGGTGGTCAGCGACGGCCAAAGCAGCACCAGCATCGAGTTCACCCTGACGGTGACGCGGCCCGACGCCGGCCCAGGCTATCTATACTTCCCGCATCTGCGGCGCTGAGACGCCTCAGCCGGCGAAGTGACCGGACCAGTAACGCTCGGCGGCCAGGCGCGTCAGGCCGAGTTTTTCCGCCAGGCGCACCGAGCCGGTGTTGTCTTGTCCACATTCCCAATAAACCGTCAGCCCACGCCGCCGCGCTGCGCCGAGAAATCGGCTCGCGGCGGCGGTCGCGATCCCGGCGCGGCGATGCGTGGGGGCGGTGGCAATCCCCACGCCGCACGCGGTCGGGCCGACGTATTCCGCCGTGCACCAGCAGACGATCGCCGTCGCGGTGCAGGCAGCCACGCCAAAACCCGCGGCGTGAAAGTATTCGGCGGACGGCCACATCCAGCGGATTTCGGCGCGCACTTCCTCGGCGTTCGCCAGGTCGTTGCGCGCCAGCAGGTCGCGGGTGATGGGCGTGAGGCTAATCCCGGCCGGGATGGGTGTGGGGCGCGGTGGCTGTGTCGCGCTATAGAGATACGTGGGGTAGGGGTGCAGGTTGACGCCGGCAAAGGCCGCGTGTAGTAACGGCTCCAGCGTGGGGGAGCAGGCGGCCACACGAAAATAGGGTGCGCCCGCGGCCAACGCCTGCGGCCTGAGCGTCGCCATCACCCACGCCGCCAACGCGTCCGGCGGCTCACCCGGCGCGGCTTCCCCGGACGGCCCCGCCAGGTAGAAGACGTTGTTGCCCTGGTCCCAGAGCAGTAGGAGCGGCGGCGCGGCTGTCTGGGCAATCTCCCACACCTGCGCCGCAGTATTGCCCGCGGCGATGGACGCCAACACGTAGGCCAGATGCGGGCCGGGAAAATACGCGGCATCGCCGGCCAGACGGGCGATCCCGACGGGCTGGATCATGCCGGCAACTCCGTGGGCTGTTGCGGCGTATCCAGCACCAGTTGCAGAAATTTGAGGTCGAGCCAGCGGCCAAACTTGTAGCCGACTTGGCGAAAGTGGCCCGCCTCCACAAAGCCAAAGGCGCGGTGCAGGCGCACGCTGACCGCGTTGTCGGCGTCGATGACGGCGATGATGCTGTGCGCGTCCATCGCGCGCGCGGCGTCGATCAGCGGGGCCAGCAGCAAGCGGCCCACGCCCTGCCCGCGCCACTCGGCGGCCACGTAGACCGAGTTCTCCACCGTGTAGTGATAGGCCGCGGCGGCGCGGAACGAGCCGAGCGCGCTAAAGCCGATGACCGTCGCCCCGTGCACATCCGCGTGCGTGGCGACCAGGACCGGGAAGCCGTGCGCCTGCTTGTCGGCCAACCAGGCCGCGCGCATCGCCAGCGTATGCGGCTGATACTGGTAGACCGCGGTCGTCGTGAGAATGGCGTCGTTATAGATAGCAAGGATGGCGGGCAGGTCGTCGGCGGTCGCGGGGCGGATGCCAAACATATGCGCCTATTCCACCGTCACCGGCGCATAGCGGGCAGTGCGGTTGCCGTCCAGGTCCTCTACGATCAGCCCGACCACATAGGTCCCCACCGCGGCGTCCAACTCGCGCCAGGTGAGGGTTTGCTGGTTAAAGGTGAGGGTCGCGCCGGGCTGCGTGGCTTGGCCTGTCACCGCGCCCTGTTCGTTCAGGTCCATCCACTGTTCCAAGATGGTGATGCTGTCGCCGGGCGAGGGCACGATCTCGCGCGGCGCGCCGGTGCCGTCTTCGCCGCTGAAGCCCAGGACCTGCTGCAACGCGCCGTCGGCGAACTGGAGTTTGGCGACGCGACTTTCGCCGTCGGCATAGGTATAGACGCCCGCCGCCGAGTAGATCGCGTCTGCGGGCGTTGCCCCGTAGTTCTCCGGCTCGAGCAGGGCCAGGGTGGAGGTGTCGCCGTCGGTGACCTCGAACATCAGCGGTTCCCACTCGAATTCCAGCGTGAAGTCGCCTTCGCCCCAGTCGGGATAGTAGACGCCCTGGAGTTCTTGCGTGTCGCCGCTGTCCAGATAGTCCATATCCGCGACGAAGATGGACTTGGACGCGGTGTCCACAAACCCGGCGAAGAGGTAGATATAGCCGATGGGGCCGCCGCTGATGTCGGCGCTGAGCAGGACGGGCTGCCCCGGCGCGGCCGTGTCGGATGAAAGCTGCAACGGCGAGACCTCGATCTGGCCCGCGCCCGGCGCGGCGACCACGCTGCGCGAGGGGACGCTGGCCGCGGTCGCCACCGCGCCTTCGTCAAAGCTGCGCCCGGTGTAGTGATAGACCAGGAAGTCGTCCCACAGCGAGTCGGCGGCGAAGCGCTCCGCCAAGGCAAAGTAGGAAGGCGGCCCGGCTTCCCGCGTGTTAAAGACTTGCGACGTGGGGAAGTAGACCGAGATGCCGGTCGCGCCCGGCTTGTCCGCGCCGTGCTTTTCGGCCAGCACGCTTTGGCCGATGGCGGCCAGCAGGTCGTCGACCGCGCTCGCCACATCCGGGTCCATGACGGCGCGCTTGAGCAGCCCGGCAAAGTGCCCCAGGTCAATGTAAGACGCGGGGACCTGGCTGCCGAAGATGCTGGTGAAAGACTGGGCATAGGAGCGCGCTTTGGCGACGTTGGGCTGGCCCACCTCTTGCAGCGCCAGCGTCAATGAGTTGAGCCGGTCAATCACCGCGGGGATGGCCGCCAGGTCCACGGCGGTCAGGGTGACGCCGCGGCCCATCTGGGCGGCGACGGCCTCGGCGCTGGGCGGCTCGAACAGCCCATACATCCCCGACATGCCGGAGCCTTGGCGCATGAGGTCGGCGCGGGCGCTGTCGTCCACGATACGCTCGTCTTCGTCGATGTAGCTCTCGACGATCAGGTGGCCCAACTGCGCCGCGTCCATATCCGGGTTTTCGACCAGGGACTGCAAGAAGCTGGCATAGGCCCAGCCCAGCGCCGGTTCGGTCTCTTGCGAGGCGACGGCGATGCGGGCATGGGGCGCAAGCGCGTCATAGACTTCCAGATGGCTCATCAGACAGGCGTCCATGCCGACCAGGTCCAGCTTGTCAATGCCGGTCTGACTGCGGATAGTGCCCAACGCTTCGTCCAACTCCATCAAGAAGATCTGGTCGCCCAGCGCGGCGCTGAGCGGGATGCTGCGGTCGCCGGCGCGGCGCGAGTCGGTGTCGCTCCACCCGCCGGGCCAACCCATGCCGTGGTCCGAGAGGATCAACACATGGTGGTCGGCGGGATAGGTGGTCATGGCCCAGGTCACAAAGTCGGTCAAGGTGGCGGCGTCGGCCATGTTGACCTCGCCCAATTCCTCGACGACTTCGGAGCCCAAGCGCTCTAGGTCGTCGTCTTGGGTCACAAAGTAGCGGCGGGCCTCGCTCCAGTCGCCGTCGCCCTGGTAACCGGCGCGATAGCGGTCGATCTGCGCGACAATCTGCACGCGGTCGCTGGAGCCGACGCGTTCAGCCTCGTTGAGGTCAACGTAGATGTCTTGTTCCAACACCTTGTCGTCGGCGTCCTGATAGAGCATGACCAACCAGTTCCCGCCGTCGGCAGACGATGCCGCGGCCGCGGCCGGTTTCGTCGCCGCCGGGGCGCGCGTGGGCGCGGCGGTGGGGATCTGGACGGCAGCCTGCTGCGCCGGGGCATCTACGCCCGTCTCAGTGTCGGTAGGCCCAAACAGGCTGCCCCCACCCCTAAAGAAGATCACCGCCAGGACGATGATGCCGACGATGATCAGGAGGGTGTTGGGCTTGCCGCCGGACGTGCGGGGTACCGAGGTCGTCGCCGGGCGCTGTGAGGACGCAGGGGGTGGCTGGCCCGTTGCGCCCTCGTCGCGCTGCCGGCGCGGGGCTTCGGCCCGCTCGCGTGGGCCGCTTTGTTCGGTGCTGGGGCGACGCCGCCCGGCGCGGATCGTGCGTTTTTCGTCATCTTGAGGATTGTCGCTCATGATAGGATCTCCGGCGTTCGGTCAAATGCGAAAGGAGCTGGGCCCACCGCGCGTATCATGCCGCAGGCCGGCGTCTGACGCAAGTCAGCTCGATATACCGCCCGGCGCGGCCTCCGCCAGCCGCCGCTGGATGCTGCGATTGTGACAGGCGACGCCTTCATCGGGCGACTTGGGCCAGCATTGGCTGCACCGCGCACAAGTGGCTGTCTCGCTGCGCCCATCGGCCAGCTTGTTGGGCAAGTCCGGCTCGGCAATTAGCGGACGGCACAGGCTGATCAACTGGACAATACCGTCGTCCAGCACATCCTGCATGACGCTGCGCGTGCGGAAGCCATTGACCAGGGCCAACGGGTAGTCGGGGCCGAGCGCGCCGCGCACCGCTTGGGCCAGCGTCAGATAGCACGGTTCGGGCGCATGGTCCGCCCAGGCGGGCGCGCCCAGAGCATGGCTGATCTCGATCGCGTCGGCGCCCGCGGCCACACACGCCTGCGCCGTGCGGACGCCCTCGACCACGCCAAAGCCATGCTCGGTGCGGCCGGCCACGCCCAGCTTGACCCAGACGGGATAGTCGTCGCCCACCTGCTCGCGCACGGCGGCCAGTACGGCCGCCGCGAACCCCGTCCGGGCGGCCAAGCGCCCGCCCCAACGGTCCTCGCGGCGGTTGGTGGCGGGAGTGAGAAACTGGGTGATCAGATAGCCGTGGGCGGCATGCAACTGTACGCCGTCGAAGCCCGCCGCGCGGGCGCGCCGCGCCGCCTGGCCAAAGGCCGCGATGATCGCGTCGATCTGGTCGGGGGTCAACACCGCGGGCGCGGGGTTTTGCTCATTGGTGGCGACGCCCGATGGCGACACCGGATGCGGCGTGACCGCGGGGTCGCAGCTTGCGCCCGCGTGGTTGATCTGCGCCATGACGCGGACGCCCGCGGCTTGGGCCGGGGCAATGGTCGCGGCCCAGGCAGGGATCAGGCTGTCGTCGTCCAGCCCGGCCATCTCGGGATGTGCCTTGCCGCCAGCCGCGACATAGGTGTGGCCGGTGACGATTAGCCCCACGCCGCCGTGTGCGAGGGTGGTATAGAGCGCGGCCAGCTTGGGCAGCGGCGCGCCGGTGACGGGATGGGCCATGCGCTCGGCGGTAGCCGACCGCATGAGACGGTTGCGGAGGCGCAACCCACCACAGGTGATCGGTTCAAATAGGTCGGGCATCGTAGGACCGGCCTAGCCGATACGGATGGGGTAGGCGCCGAAATCACGGGTGGCCTGCCGCGTCGCTAGATAGTTGTCCAGATTGGTTCCCGGCTGCAGCACGTTACCCGTGGCGATGACCAGACCGCCGCCCGGCGCGGCGTACTGGATGGCATGGCGCACTTCTTCACGCGCCTGCTCCGGCGTCCCCGCGATGAGCGTCTCACAGTTCAGCCCGCCAAAGAAGCAGAGCTTATCGCCATAGCGTTCCTTGAGCAAGCGCAGGTCCATGCCGATGCGCGGCTGGATGCCGTGCCAGCCGTCGATGCCCGCCTCGACCAGCCCGTCCAGGATGCTCCACACGTTGCCGTCGGTGTGCTTGATAAAGTAGCCGCCGCGGACGTGCGCCGCTTCGACCTGGCGACGGATGCCGGGCAGCACGAAGCGCCGGAAGCGCGCCGGCCCCATAAACGGCCCGGAGTTGCCCGAATAGTCGTCGGTGGTCATCACTGCGTCGCAGCCCGCATCCAACATGGCCTGGATGTAGGCGATGGATCGGTTGACGTAGACCTGCACCGCCCGATCCACAAACTCCGGGTCGGTGACCATGCGCATCAAGAATTCCTGGATGCCGCAGGTCTCTTGGAAGGGAAAAGTGCCGTCGATGGCCGACCGGCCAATGATAAAGTGCGTCTCGCCCAACTCGGCCACCACGTGGCGGATGATGTCCAGCTCGGACGGGTCCACGGTAAAGGGGGCGTCGGGGTCGGGCAGATCGTCAATCGTCATTTCGGTGGTGTCCACCGCGGTGGCGATGTTGCCCACTTCGGGGCTGTAGTGCATCTCGCGGCCGCGCTCGTCAATCCAGGAGTAGGGGCCGGTCATGACGGGGCGGGGATAGGAGGGCCTGGCGCGTGCCGCGATGGGGGCGCGCACATAGTCCCATTCCAGCGTGCGCGCCAACCCCACCAGCGACGCGCCGTAGTCAGCGACGATTTCGTCGCGGCGGCCGTCCCAGAGAGCTTGTTTCTCACTCCAGCGCGATTTATAGAGGGTCGAGCGACCGAGCAGGGCCTCGGCCAAGACCACGTCCACGTCGTTTTCGCCCGTGGGGACCCGGTCGGGTTCCTGGTGGTGGAGTGCGGCCAGCACGCGTTGTTTGGGGTTCATGGGGCAGGCTCTCCCGTATGCGATGAGAGGTAGAGGATGAAAGAGCGACGATTGCCTGCTGCCAGCGTACACGTATGCCGGAAGGTTGTCAATGGGCGGGGGGATGCGGCGGCGGGCAAGCGCGAACTCGGTTATCCACCGCTTGGATGGGACCCGGTGAACCGCGCAGCCGCGGCGGCGGGCAGATCTCCGCCGCCCAAACCGTTGCAAGTGGGATGCGAGCCGGAACCTTACACAGACCTGCGGGTATCGAGATGGCGCGCAGAGTGCGCTTCAGGGGAGGTTTTCGCTGGGTTGCTCGAACTTGACTTTGCCTTCAGTAAACTTCGTTTTTACCTTTTCGACGAATTTGTCGAAGTCGGCATGTTCGGCGTAGAGCGCGTCGTAGATCAGACTGGTGCGGAGTCCACCAAAGCTGGTCTGGGCATCTTTAGGATTCTGCTTGATCTGGCCCGGATCTTGCTTCAACGGCTGGCCCTGCGGCGGCGCTTGCGCCGGGCTGGTCGGTTCGGGCACGCCCTCCAAAGCGTGGGCCATGTCTAGGAGGTGGCTACCCGTGCGTTGGCTGATCTTGCCCTGCTCTATCTCTTTCCGAGCGGATCTGATCGTCTGACGGAAATATTCCTTATTGGGCTTGGGCAAACCTTCCCAGACGCCCTTGACCGCCCTGACGATCATATCCAAGGTATCCTTGAAGGCATCCACATTTGGGT
>CAYJQA010000235.1:0-8415 GCA_964372065.1 uncultured Litorilinea sp. | reverse complement strand
TCTTGGTTGTCCGCGCGCTCAAACGTCAGGTTGGCGTAATAGTCGCCGTCCAACGCATCCTGCGGCAGCCAGATGCTGCGGCTGGCGCTGTCGGCCTGATTTTTCGTCGCCACCCCCAGCCGCAACCGATAGCTCTGCCCGTTCACCTCCACTACCGGCGCGCTCTGCGCCAACGTCAGGTCGCGCACAAACAAGGCGCGCTCGTAGTCTTTGAAGGTGCTGCGCGAGGGCGTATTCCAGAAACGCGCCGACTGCCGGTTAAGCACCACCTGGCTGTATACCTCGACCAAATTGACGCGCCCACCCGCAGGCCGTTGCGACCGCTTGGCGAGCAGTTCCGTCCACGCCTGATACAGCTCGGCGACAAACGCGGGTGCATCCAACGTCCGCTCCACAATGGTCTTGCGTTGCCTATCATACGCCTGGACAATCGTAGGAATCGAAAGCGCCACCGGACGGGTTAGCGCCTCTTTGCCATAGAGCCATTGCGCCTTGCGGTTGGCGATGTCGATCTGCAAAGTCAACAGGTCCACCACCAGAGTCGGTGGGCGTCCTGCCACGGTCTCGCCCCGTTCGGCAAAGGTCTCCTTGAGGTCACGGGCGAAGTGAAACGCCAGCGCGTCCAAAGCCGTCTGGGTGGCATCGGCAAAGGCGGTGGTAGCGTTCCGCAAGCTCGCGTCGTCCACCAACGTCGCGGCCTGTTGCAGCTTCGCCAACAGCTTGTGCATCGCCAGCGCGTCGGGGTGCTCTTCGCCGGCCTGCTTCATTGCCTGCTGCAACGCGCTCGTGGCCGCGCGCAATGCCTTTAGCTGCGGTTCGAGCGTCTTTTGCGCCGCGGTCAATTGCGCCAACAACTCTGCTTGCATACGAATAGTTTCCCTTACGCTGCTGCTGGTCTCGTCCACTTCGCAGCTGGAATTATAGGGCCTGGTCCGTTGCCGGTCAAGGCGAGATAAATTACTGGGGCGGGTTTCAGAATGGGGGCGCGAATTTGTAGCGGCGGTATCCATACCGCCGTTGCATACCGTCGTTTTGACCCCCGCCGCTACGGTCTGCCCCCAACGTGAAATGCACCCGTGCAGGGCAATCACCCACCTGAAGAGGCATGGCGGGCACGTCACTGCTGGAACAATCTGCCGCACGCCATCGCCACCGATGTGCGCGCGAAGTGTTGGGCATGGCGGATAGGGATATGGGCGGGGGAGCTGCTCCCTGTGGCGCTGCCTCAGCCTGGAAAGCGGCTGTGGGCAACCGTCGCGATCGATGGTGGAGTCCACCGCGCACGGCGGACTCCACCAGACCTGTCTACCCAGCCAATGCTGAGTCTGATCGTAGGCAGTGCCCCAACTCTGTACGCTACGCATCCCCCCTAGAGTGCGTTGTGTGCACTAACGCAGCAGTATCGGCAGACGGATCGTGTCCGAGCCGCCTTGGGATTGGGTTGAGACAAGGAAGCTGCGCATTACCGGTGTGGCCGGGTTGATCGTGGCGCTGCCGTCTTGCGTGGCCGTGATCGAACAAGTGCCGGTCGCGACCAGTGTTACCGTATTGCCGCTGACGGTACAGACACCCGGCGTGTTGCTGATGAAGCTCACGGCCAGCCCCGACGACGCGCTGGCGCCCACGGTGAAGGGCAGATCGCCTAGCTGCTTATCGGCAGGCTTGGCAAAGGTGATGGTCTGGTCGCTCTTCTGTGTACTCTTCACCGAGAAGGCTTGCAGGACGGGCTGCGCCGGTTTGAAGCTGGCGTCGCCGGCCTGGGTCGCCCGAATCGTACAGGTGCCGGTGGTGACGAGCGTCACCGTGTTGCCGCTCAGCGTGCAGACGGCCGGCGTGAGCGACTCAAAGCTGACCGGCAAGCCCGATGATGCCGTGGCGTTGATCGCGAACGGCGGGTCACCGACCAGTTTGTCCGGCAGCGCGTTGAACGTGATCGTCTGATTGTTGAGACCCGGCGGTGTGAACTCGTAGGCCCCGATGTCGGTCGTCGCACCCCGCGGACGGGATGTACCGTCGAGGTCGACCAGCGGCGGCAGCCCGTTGCCCTTGTCGACGGCGCTGGACTCGGCCGTCAGATGATAGTCACGCGCCCCCGTGTTCTTGTAGCCGGCCGACCCGCGCAAGGGCGTGCCCTGAGCGTTAATCGTACCGCTGATCACCGTAGCGACGTTGTTGTCAATCAAGACATTTGCATAGACAAGCTCAGGGGCTTGAGCGTTGTTCTGCGCTTCGAACGCGATGGGATTGCCGCTGATCAGCGTATTAGCGAGCGTCAAGTGGACGCCTGCCCCTTCGATCCGCACGGCGGCCGCGGCGTCGCCGGCGACGCGGTAATTGTCGGCAATCGTGACATAGTTCATCGCCACCGTACTCGTGGTGAGGCCGCCCGGCTCAACCCACAGCGCATCACCCCGCTCGCCGGCGTTGCCCGCAATCAGCACGTTTTCCAGCAGCAGGTTACCGTCATTCAGATAGATGCCGCCACCCTGGCTGGGACCGCCCAACGTAGTCTTGATCTGGGCAGCGCGGTTACCCAGGATGCGCGTCTGACGCAGCTCGGCCGTGCCGCCGTTAAGGTCCAACGTGATCCCGCCGCCGCGTGAGTTGAAGTCGTTGCCCGCGGTGTTGGCTTGCACGGTGACATTGACCATTGTGACATTCAGCGCCGAGTTGCCCGCCGCCAAGATGTTCATCCCGCCGCCGCTCGAACCGAGGCTGCCGGTTGAGGCCGTGTTGCTGAAGATGGTGACGTTGCTCAGGATCAACTCGCTGGTGATGTTGAAGGTGTTGCCCATCTCCACCGCCAGGCCACCGCCATCGCCGCCGTCACCCGCGCCGGTGTTGGCGATATTGTCTTCCAGCCGCAGATTGACCAGGGTCGCCCGATCGACGACATTGACCCCGCCAATGAAGATGCCGCCGCCCTGGCGGTTGACCCCGGTTGCATTGCCCCGGCGGATGGTAAAGCCATCGACCCGCACCGTGTCGGCGTTGATGGTCAGGGGCCGATAGGCGTTTTGACCGTCCAGGATCGTCTGGTTGAGCGTCCACGTCGGCGTGATGAAGTTGGTCACGGTGAAGCCGCCGGTCAGCGAGATCGGGCGCGTGACCACGATCTGCTCCTGGTACAAGCCGGCGGCGACACGAATCTCGCCCCCATCCACGGCCTTGCTCAACGCATAGTTGATCGTTTTGCAGGGCTGCGCAGAATCGGTGCAGAAGTCGATGTCAGTGCCGCTCGGCGCGACGAACTGGCGCGGGAGAAAGAGATGCCCGTTGGCGATGGCAACCGGTTTGCCGATGTTCTGACTGCGCAGGTCGGCAATGATCTGCCCCCAGTTGGTATTCCCGCGCACGGCGTCGCTCACGGTCAAGTTGGCTTCGGCCGCCAGGAAGTCGAGATACTCCGTGGACGCCGTTTGATACATCAACCGCACGCTGATCGAGTCGGCCTCAGGGTGGATCGGGTAATAGGTCGTGTCCCAGTATTGGCCGTCAGCATAAGCCGCGCCGACCGGCTCCATGTCGCGCGCCGCAAAGGCCGCGTTGGTGAACCCACGCGGCGGGATGCGGTTGTCTTTGAAGATCTTGTTGTTCAGGATGATGTGGAAGCCCTCGCCCGCCAGATTGGGCCGGCCAATCGCTTGAGCGTGGGTATCACTCAGCCCCAGCTTGACCTCGTATTTCTTGAGGTAGGGGTCGTTGATCAACGGCCCAACCACCCCCGCCATCAACCCCGACGTAAAGACAGGCGTGGGGCCGCGCAGCTCGTAGACCTCGATCCACATGCGGCGCCCTTCGGCATAGCCGGTGGGCAGCTTGTGACCGGTGTTGTTGGTGATCTTCACCTCGAGCTGCCCGTTGACGATGGCGAGATCCACTTGGGCCGCCCGTTTGAGCAGGTCCAGGCTAAGCGCCTTATTGTTGGCGGTCTGCGTGGCGTCGAAGCGCGTATCGAGCGCCACGCTGTCCCACACCTGAATGATTTCATCCTGCCAGGTGGTGTTGGCGCCCAACCACTGGTGCTGCCCTACCGTGCGCAGGGGGACCGACCCACCGGTGGCAATCTTCGAGGAGACCATCGGCATGTGACAGTCCTGGCAGACAGTGATTGGATCGTTCGGGCCACCATTGCTGCGTTTGAGGCCGGGATAGTCCAGGCCAGTGACGCCGCCATTGGCGAACGCGCTCGCCGCCCACTCACTGTAGCTGCGGTCCAGCGGGAAGAGGCGGTCACCGGCGGACACCGGCGTATTGGGCGTATTGAGCTTGAACTCACCGCTCCCGGCGTCGAAGGTCAGCAGCGGGTTGTCGATATCGTGACAGGTGGCGCACATCTCGGCTGACTGGAGCAGACTCGACTGCGCCACGGCATGCGAGGCCGCGCCAATGTCGAAGGGACCGCGGCGCAGATCGGTGCGGTCGATGATATAAGCTGAACTGCCGAGTAGGAATGGCCCGCCGCCAAGGGCGATGCGTTCGGCGGCATCCGTCAGCGCTTCGCCTGCGCGTGCGGCATGTGGCACCATGCGGTGGCACGCGGCACAGGAAATGCCGTGCAGGTCCTCGGCATTGATCAACCGCCCGTCGGTCGAAGTCGAGTCGCCGGGGATGGCCGAACGCTTGTAGAGCCAGGCATTGGGCGAATGACAGCGGATGCAAAGATCGCCGCCAAAGTCGGCGTCTTTGTTGGCGATGACTAGCGCGGCGCGAAAGAGCGGGTCGCGCACGCCATTGGTCATCATCGAGCCATTGAAGTTGTCGCGGATGTGGTCTACATGACAGCCGGTACACGCGCTGGATTCCCACAGCACGTTATCGTCCACCCCGCCGGGCTGGGTACCGGGCAGAAAGTAATCGAGCAGGGTGGCGTCGATCGGCGCGTTGATTTGCTGACCCTGTTGGGGATCGCTCGTTGTAGGCTCTTCCAGCAGTACCGCAGCCGCGGATTGTCCGGGGGCGCTGAGGAGAAGCATCATGCCGACCAATAGCACGATACCCAACATGCCCGTCGCTACCGTCAATGTACGGTTGCCGTATTTCATCGTTGCGCTGCCTCTCTGAATGCTCAAAACCCGACCGAAGGGATCCAGGGCGGCAGTGCGTGAGGGTCAATGATGGGACGCCCAGAAAAGTATCCGCAATCTTAGCAGGAAGACTCCGAAAAGTGCAAAATGGGAATCGGGGATATGAGTAAGCAGGCGGGATGCAACGCGCGCCGCAGTCCCCGCGGCGGTCGTGGCCGTATGGGGACCTTGTGTAGAAGATCGCAGGGAGCGAACCGGTCGGTCCGCTCCCTGCTCTTGTATGCTGTGGTGCGCCGGGTCCGCCAACATCACGCGGCGTGCGGTGATGCGCCATCGCGGGGGCGTTAACGCCGCCCCGCTGAGCCGCCCACCAGCCCTCCCGGCATCCCCCCGAACCAATCCTAGCCCTGGACTGGGGCGCTCGTGGTGGGGCTTTGCGGGGTTGGTCCCTCGTCAACAACCTGGGGCTTGGCTTCTGGTGCTTGGCGCGCCTGCCTACGTCTGAGGATCACCAGCGCGAGCACCACCCCTACACCTATCGCCCCAGCCAGCAGAAAGAGCATCCTCGCCTTCATCGTACCTTCCTCGAACCGCGGCTAAGTCAGTCGCGGATCAACTGGCGTGTCCCATCATCTTGGGCAGTTCGCGCTCCGCCCACACCGAGAGAACCAGGATCACGACGCCGGCAACGATGTCGCTCCACAGCGCCGCCGTGACTGCCGAGTACCCCAAGATGAAGGGAGCCAGGATCAGCCACAACCCCAACACCGCGTTGATCCAATCCATCGTCCTGACGCCGCCCTCAGCCTTGGACATGGCCGACGCCGCCGCCAGGATGACGACCGCCACCCCGACGATGATGTCGTTCCACAAGGCCGCCGACGTGCTCGCGTAACCCAGGACGAACGGTGCGATGACCACCCACACGCCGACTACCGCCATCGCCCAGTTCATGTTCTTGATGCCGCTCATTCGACTCTCCCTTCCTGAGAAATTGGAACTATATGGGTCTTCGTTGCGTGCTTGCACCTATAGGTATGCGCCGCCCCGGTAAACAATGTGGTGAACGAAGGTGAACATTTGGTAACATAATTGCGTATCCGCGGCCCGCCGCTCTTGCCGGACCGCCACCGAGGGTATTCGCACTACTTTCCAACATCGCCGGTCAAGGGTACGATACGGGTTGGAGCCTGTCCACCACAACTTGTCTGAGGAACCCACCGCCACGCAGCGGTGAGATCGCCAACGCGTGCAAACGATGACCACCACTCACTCCCGTTCTGTCCACAAACCGCGGCCATCCGCGGGGTGGATGGACATCGCCCCGCTCCCCTGGATCGACCATTTCGTCGTGCTGGCGAAAGCCGGGTTCATCGTGGTCGTCACGGTGGCCGTCAGCCAATATGGTCCGGACCATCCGGCGCTGTTTGCCGACCAAACCCTACAGCTAGTCGATCCCGTTACGGTTCTGCCGGCATTCATCGTCTACGAAGGGGCCAGCTCGTTTTACATCGGCTGGAAGAAGCCGCTCGGCACTGGCAAAGCCGGCTGGTTCTTGCTGTTCAACTTCTTCTTTGCCGCGCTGTTCTATGCCATTACGGGCGGGACGGGCAGCGTCTATTTCTATCCGTTCGCGATTGTCATCATCTACACGGCGCTGTCGCTCAAGACAGTCGCGGCCGCGCTCTGCATCATGGGCATTGCCGCGGCCCATATGATCATTGGGGCGCTCCTCATCTCAGCCCCGACCTGGGATGCAGACGTGGCGCACGTGGCAGTGGGCGAGTCGATCGTATTACTGGTGCTGGGCGGCATTGCGCTATTCTTCACCGCTCAGCTCCGGCACGACGTGCGCACGTATCAGACCGCCTTGGTCGAGGCGCGGCGCAGCGCACTGCTCAATGAGATGTCGCTGCGTCTTACCGAACATAGCCTGGACCTACCGCGTGTGATTGATACGCTGCTGGACGCCGCGCATCTCTTGCCCCATACCGAGTTTGCCGTGATCCTGTTACTTGACCCGCCGGATCGACAATTACACGTGGCCGCTTCCACCAGCGATCGGCACGTCGTCGGGGATCGCGCGCCTGACCTGGCTTGGCCGCCCGATCATCACCGGATGGGTGGCGCCGGTGCAGGCTATCCCACGCCGCTGCCCGCCTATTTTGTCCACGACGGCGCTCCCCAGGTGGTCATGGTGCCGCTCCATCTGCCGTCTGGCGATGTGTTGGGCGGGATCTGCTGTGGCCGAAAAACCAGTCAGCCCTGTACCCCGAACGAGCAGATGTACCTAGAGGACCTGGCATCTGAGGCCGGGTTGGCAGTCCGCAACGCCCGCCTGTATGCCCGCGAGTTGGACCAGGTAAAAAGGCTGCGGAGCTTCCAAGAACTGCAGACGACCTACTTCTCGGCGATCGCCCACGAGATGAAAACCCCGCTTACCGTGCTCAGAACGCTGACTCCCTCGTTGCGTCAACTGCCGGACCTGACGGACGAAACGCGCCGTGAGATTCTGGAGGCTATCGACGGCAACCTGGCCCGGCTGGAGTGGTCCATTAACGGCCCGCTCGAAGGCGCTCGGCTGGAGGCCGGTGTGATCGTCCTGCATCCGCGCCCGCTCCACCTGGCGGCGTCCATCCGCCAAGTCGTAGCGCGCATATTGCCCTGGCTGGAGCTCAAGCGCCAACAGGTGAGCGTCAACGCCGCCCGCGACCTCCCTCTCGTGCTCGCCGACAGCAGCCAGATTGACCATGTGATCACCAATCTCCTGGTCAACGCCATCAAGTTCGCGCCGCCGGACAGCACCATCGACGTCACCCTCCAACTCGTCGGGGAGGTCATGCAGGTATATGTGGAGGACAAAGGACCGGGCGTACCACCTGCCGAACGTGAACGGGTCTTTGACAAATTCCACTCCGTTGCCGCCGCGCACGCCTCCGGCGGGGCCGGGCTGGGCCTCTACATTTGCCGGGAACTAGTGCGCCAGCATGGTGGACGCATTTGGGTGGAAGACCGCCCCGGCGGAGGCAGCCGGTTCTGTTTTACCCTTCCCCTAGCCGATGAGGACAGCGCAGATGTGGAAAGCCAGCTACAAGATTCTGGTCATTGACGACGAACGCGAGATCACCCGCGCGGTGCGTCTGACCATCACACTGCAAGCGCCGGAGTGGCAAGTCATCGAGGCCCACGACGGGCAGGAAGGGGTAGAGCAGATCGCGCGCGAGTCGCCCGACCTGGTTCTCCTCGACCTCTCCATGCCGGGCATGCACGGCTTTGATGTCTTAAAGGAAATCCGCCTGACCAGTTCCGTGCCGGTGATCTTCCTCACCGTCGAGGATGACGAACTCGCCAAGGTGCACGGTCTGGAACTGGGCGCGGATGACTACAT
>CAYJQA010000234.1:4385-8416 GCA_964372065.1 uncultured Litorilinea sp. | reverse complement strand
GTCCAGTCCGTTCATACCGTAGCAATCCACCATCTCAAATAGTGATTGTAGATTCGGCTCGTACATACGGATTGACTCAAACAGTTCTTCCTCAAAGTCTCTGAAATGTGTCGTTCTGAGGCCACCGATTCCAAGGTACTTCGGATCGGTGTTATTGCTATCATCCTTGTCAATGATGCTGACATTTGGAATGTGAAAACTGTCTAGCAACTGTACGACTACCGGGACACCTTCTACCCCTCCAGCCCGAATTACCGTGATTCCGTGGTCATCTAGATCACCGATAAGCTTCTCGCCCCAAAGCGGTGTCGCCCCATATTCCGTCTCCCCTTCGACTACAATCACACAGCGAGCGAAGAACGCTTCTGTGATGAAGGGGAAGTTGAGCATGAGATGTTTTTCGGCACTTGAATCTAAGGCAAGAACGGTACCGCTGATCGCTACCACATGTTTATATGGGTTACGGCAGAATCGGACTATATGCCTATATGAATCCAATAGCACCGTTGGGGAATGGGAGACCAGAAAGACTTGTCCGCTGAGGGCATCTATGTCGAAGTAGTTTTTAAGCAGAAATAGAAAATCTGCATCCTCATTCCTCACCAATCTACAAAGATATTTGACCAAACTGCGCTGCATATAGGGATGAAGGTGGATTTCCGGTTCATCAAGTCCAAAGACCAAAGAAATATGCCTTCGGGTCTTGACATGCTCAATTATTTGTTCGCCCAACTGATTCTTGTTATCAGCCCCTAAGTTATCCAGGTCAATAAAGTATTTGCCTTCACTATAGGTGGTCACTGGTTGTAGGAGCGCCTCAAGGGTAGGATCCGAGAAATACATCTCACGGAAGACTTTGTACTCCGCCTCCGTGAAAAAGACTCTATCCTCAACATACTGAGCCGAATTTCGGTTGCGCTTTAGCTTAGCCAGATGCTCAAGTATAGATAACAACAGCAATGCCGTGAACTGGATCCCAAAACCGCTCTTCTGAATGTCATATCCATTGACACCGTTGAGTTTCAGCATTCGCGAAACCAAATCGCTCGGATTGCCTTCATCTGTGTACAGACCCAAACCATGTCGCTTGAGAGGTGACAATCTATCGAAGATCGACTGGATCTGCTGAATTATGGGATCAATAGCCTCTGAAGCTACGAGTTTGGCATCCGTATTGGCGAACTTGTCGACGAGATAGTGTAAGAACCGTCCGCCACCTCTTCCTCTATAAAAAGTCAGTTCCTCATGAGGCGTCCTTAGCGAACTATATAGAAGAAAATTGACCTGTCTGAACAAAGAACCTGGTATCTCCACCGGAGTTTGATTATCGCTGTGTGTCCATCTGAATGTAATGTCCTCGTCAAGCTTAGAAAACTCTTGATAAGCGCATATATCGAGGATGCTATTGTCCTTCGGATCGAAATAGTCCTCGAAAGAACCTTGCTCAGCTTCAGATAATCGTAAACAGAAGTCGATTTGGATGGGCTGGTCTTTGTCAAAGAAGTCTTCATCCAAAAAGCGTCGACGATTAAACAGCGCCTCGAATAGATCGAGAAGGTTCGATTTGCCAAGTTCGTTTTCGCCAATGAGGAAGTTGATCGTAGGATCAAACTCAATCCCGACACCGTCCAGGTTGCGGTAGTTCGATATTGCGAGCTTCTTGATCTGCATGGGGGGGGCACCATTTCGTGGGTTTGCTATTCAGGATTGGTGTTTGCGATCAGCGAAGATCGATTCAAGTTCGGTTTTTGACAGCACTGGGGTATTCACTTGTTGGGCGCAGCAAGTGAGGGTATCGCATGTTTGCCAGTGTAACATAGTCCGCAACCCCGCGGCAACGTATTTGGACGACTCTCTCAGCAACTCCTTTCAAAAAACGAAGGGATGACCCTACATCTCGGGCCATCCCTTCAGTCGTAAATCGATTCACCGCAGGCGGCAAACGCTACTCCAGCGTACTACCCGGCGCGGTGTGCTCCATCCCGGCCACAGTCTCCAGCAGGTGGACGACCAAGACGCTGCCGGGGTCGGGCTGGTTTTCGGTGCGCTCGCCCACCCAGGCGGCGCGTCCGATCTGGCTGCGCAGGCCGATGGCCGCGTCGCGACCCTGGCGCGCGGCGATCACCATCGCGGCTAGGCTGGCGTCCAGGCTTTGCCCCTGCGCGGTGGCGGCCACAAAGGCCGTCGCCGCGGGGTGCAGCGCATCCACCAGCGTCTTGTCGCCGGGTTTCGCCTTGCCCCGTTCCTGGATGCCTAGATTGGCGGCCTGCACCATCTGCGCCAACAGCGCCTGGTCCAGCGTGGACTTGCCCTGGGCGGCCTTGCCCGCACGCATAAACGCGGTGGCGACCAGCGTGCCCAGCGTGCTGGAGGCGACGCGGTTCACCGCTATGCCCGCCGCGGCCAGGTACTTGCCCAAATCGTCACCCGGCGCGTTGGCGTTGAGGTAATCCAGCAGCCCGCCCGCGGCCTTCGCCACGGTGATGCCGGTGTCGCCGTCGCCCAAGGCCGCGTCCAATTGGTTGAGGGTGTCGCGCAGAGTCATGGCCTGCTCGGCCATGTGGCGCAGCGTCGCGACCATCTCCGCGCCGGTGAAGGTTACAGTCATGGCGCGCCTCCCGGCTACACCTGGGTGAAGAAGGGCGTGTGCGCGGGATGGTCCAGCAGCGCGGCGAACTCGTCGGTGAGCTTGAAGAAGGTGAACGACGCGCCCGCCATCTCCATGCTGGTGGCGAATTCGCCCACATAGGCGCGATAGACCTCGAGGCCGCGCTCGCCCAGCAGTTGATGCACCTTGCGATAGAGGATGTAGAGGTCCTCCGGCGGGGTCGCGCCCAGCCCGTTGACCATGACGGCCAGTTGGTCGCCCGCCGCGACGTCCATGTCCGCCAGGATGGTGACGGTCATGCGCTCGGCGATCTGGTCGGCGGTCTGGAGCTTTTCGCGCTTGACGCCCGGCTCGCCGTGGATGCCCATGCCGATCTCCATCTCGTCGTCGCGGATGGTGAAGGTGGGGCGGCCCGCGGCGGGGACGGTGCAGGGCGACAGCGCCACGCCCATGGAGCGGATGTTTTGCAGTGCGGCCAGCGTCACCGCCTCGACCTCGTCCAGCGTGCCGCCCTGGTCGGCCTTGGCCCCGGCGATCTTGTAGGCGAAGACCATCCCGGCCACCCCGCGCCGCCGGTCGGCGTGGTCCGCCGGCGCGGAGGCGACGTCATCGCTGACGCGGATGGAGCGCACGCGGATGTCCTCGAAGTCGGCCAACTCGGCGGCCATGTCGAAGTTCATCACGTCGCCGCCATAGTTGCCGTAGATATAGAGCACGCCCGCGCCGCCGTGGATGCGCTTGGTCACCTCAAACATCTGCTCGGCGCTGGGTGAGGCAAAAACATCGCCCACCGCACAGCCGTCCAACATGCCTTTGCCGACATAGCCCAGGAAGACGGGCAGATGGCCGGAGCCGCCGCCCGTCGCCAGCGCGACCTTGCCCGGCACCGGCGCGTCGGCGCGCACAATGCAGTGGCGGTCGTCCCCGGCATAGCCCAGCGCGCCGGGATGAGCGGCCAGCAGCCCTGCCAGCATGTCGGCCACGTAATGGTCTGGGTTGTTGAGGATGCGTTTCATAGGCCCTCGCTTTTGTGAATCGCTTGGCTTTGATGGTGAGGATGGCAACGCACAAGATAAACCGGATGCGCCGGCGACTCAACGCCGGAACTGCGGACAGAACCAACCTCGCGGCTCACTCTCACGTGCACAGAATTTGGATAGACATCGGTCAAGCGGTCCACCAGTTTGGGCGACAAATTCTGGTCAAACAAAAGCTGCCTCATGGTTGGACCGCGACCATGAGGCGCTCTCGGTTAGCCGCAAAACTCAGGCAGGCGAGAATGTCCTCCTTGGTCAGGTAGGGGAAGTCAGCCAGAATTTCTTGCTGTGACATGCCGGAGGCAAGGTACTCCAGAACGTCGTAGACCGTGATCCGCATTCCCCGAATACACGGCTTGCCTCCGCGTTTGCCCGGTTCGATGGTG
>CAYJQA010000234.1:0-4375 GCA_964372065.1 uncultured Litorilinea sp. | reverse complement strand
ATTGAGCGGTATTGCGTGGTATCCGTCATGCTGGTGACTTGGCTTCCTTAGCGCACAATTTCGCATCGCGGCGTGCGGGCGCAACCGCCGAAATGTCCGCACCAAACTTGAGCGAACTCATCGCGATGGTCCCGGATCACGGTCCTTACTCCCTGTGAACGGTAGGACTCACAGACGCCTCGATTGCGTGCTTGGCCGGCATCATCTACCTAGATTGTACCATCAATGGTCAACTACATGTCCAAGGGGTTGAGGCGCGCCGCCAAGCCGCCGCCAGTGCGTCGGGCGATCAGGGCGCGCTCGGCGGTGAGGATTGCGGGCCATACATCGCGGGCCGGTTGTGGTGACCAGCCCAACTCGCGGCGGGCTTTGGCGTTGGAGAAGGCGAGGTCCTGCGCGGCCATCAGCACCGTTTCGCGTGAAAAGAATGCGGAGATGCCCAGCCAGCGCTGCACCGGCTCCAGCGGGAAGAACAGGGCCGCCATGACCGGCGCGGGCAGCCAGTAGCGCACGCGAAAACGGCCCGGAACGCTGCCCCAGACCGCTACCACCTCCCCGACCGTCATGGGATCGCCGCACACCATATACGTTTCGCCCGGCCTACCTTTCTCGGCTGCCAGGGCAATGCCTTCCGCGGTGTCGTCGACGCCGGCGTGGACCACGATCGCATCCCTGGCCCAACCAAACGGCGGCAGCCACCCGTTGACATAAAGCCGGGCGAGATAGCCCCAGACCGCGTGATCGTTCGCGCCGATGACGCCGCCCGGACAGGCGATGATCAGCGGCAGGCCGCGCTGCTGATAGACGGCGGCAATGTGGTGCGCGTCCATCTTGGAGCGCGCATAGAAGGAAGGATAGGCCACGTTGCGCGCGTGGCCCTCGTCCCGCAACGTCTTGCCGGTCGGCGCATAGGCGAGGACGCTGGAGACGTACACCGTGCGCGGGATCTTCAACGTCTGGGCCAAGCTGAGGACGTTGTCGGTCCCGATCACGTTGATGCGCCGCATGGCGTCTCTGGCTGCGACCGCGACCCCCAACTCATACCATCCCGCATTGTGGACCACCAGGTCCGCGCCGGTCATGGTGTCGCGCATGGACGCGCGATCCGTGATGTCGCCGGGGACCACGTCCGCGCCGTCAGCCTGGATGGCGCGCGCAGCGACACTATCGGGGTTGCGGACCAACGCCGTCACGCGCCAGCCGCGTTGCAACAGTTGTCGTGTCAAGGGACGGCCAATGAAGCCGGTCCCGCCCGTCAGAAAAACGCGCATGGGTGGGTCTCCGTGATCGCATGGGGATGACCGGATGTAAGCGCAACTTCCCCCAGGGCGCGGATCGTCGGAGATCGCATTGCCACCGGGAAGGGGTCGTTATGATAGCCGCAAACGAAGTGGAAATCAACCGGCGATTGGCGGCGTGTCTCAGGGGGCGTCATCCTGCGCGGCGGCCTCCCACTCGCTGCGCAGCAGCCCCATATAGATGAGGTCGTCGTGCTGGCCGTTGCTCCACACGTGCCGGCGCAGGCGGCCCTCTTCCACAAAGCCGCAGGCGCGATAGGCGCGCTGGGCGCGTTCGTTGCGCCCATTCACATCCAGCCAAATGCGGTGCAGGTTGAGCAAGCGGAACCCGTAATCTACCAAGACGCGGATCGCGTCGCGGCCATAGCCGCGGCCCCAATAGCGTTGGTCGCCGATGGTGATGCCGATGGCGGCGGTGCGCGCGACCGGTTCCATGCCGAAGAACGCACAGTGGCCGATCATGTGCCCGTCGGCTTCGATGGCGAAGCGAGGGCCGTCGCGCCCGCCGCGGGCGGCGTCGTTCTCGAAATCGGCCTGGAGGCGCGCCAGCGACTGGGGATAGGGCGGGTCGCCGCCGCCGGCAATCTCCACGTCGACATTGTTGTTGAACGCCCACCAGGTGGGCAGGTCTTCGCGTTCGATGGCCCGCAAGCGGACTTTTTCGCCTTGCAACATGGTCGTTCTCCTGGTTATGTGCGGGGCGGCGGGACATTCAAGGCCGTGTAGCTTTAGTATACCGTCATCCGGCCCAAAGCGGCCCATCGGCGCAGGGTCCTGGCGGCTCGCGACCATTGACGCCCGCCGCGCGGCGTGAGACAATAGAGGCAGCCTCATCATTTGCCCCTCGCTTCCACATTCTTGTTGGGATACCGCCTTCCCCCCAGCTTGGGCCGTTATGCGGCGGCCCGCCAGGTGTCATGCCGGAGTCGTCGCCGGCTCCGTTCATCGCGCCACTTGCATCGCAACTCGTCGTGATCCCGTGTTCGTCTCGGCGACTCATGCCTGACAAGGAGGCTATCCATGTTCGCCAAGGGTCTGCTACCCCTTGTAGTGGCCGGATGTGTTTTGCTTTTGGCCGGCAGTCTGCTGCCCGGCGCGACGGCGATCGCCGTGCCGCCGGGCCAAGTCGCACCGGCGACGGTTCCGTATGCGGGCCGCCTGGCCGACGCCGCCGGACAGCCGGTGGCGGATGGCGTCTATGCGTTCCGTTTCGTGCTCTATGCCGAACCCGACGCCGGCGACCCGCTGTGGAGTGAGACGGTGGAGGGCGTGGTCGTAACCGGCGGTGAGTTTGCCACGACGCTGGGAACCACCGCCGCGCTGCCCGCGGCGCTGCCCAACGGCGGTAAGGTCTGGCTCGCCGTCGCCGTGCGCGGGCCGGGCGAGGGGGACTTCACCGAGCTGTTCCCGCGCGCCCCCGTGGCCGTCGAAGCCAAGGACGAGACCGTAACGATCAGCGCGGTAGACGCGGCGACTTGCCCGCATACCCATTGGCATGAGTCTTGGACGGGTACGCGCAACGATTACGCCCTGCTCATCGACAACAACGGGGCCGGCGACGGTCTGCGCGTCTATTCCAGCGCAACCGCCACCAATTACGCCGCCCTGTACGGCGTCATCGAGGGCAACGGCATCGGCTCCGGCGTCTACGGCAGGAGTACTAAGGGCTATGGCGTCTATGGGCTGAGTACCGACGGGGCCGCCGTCTATGGGTCTAGCACCAACGGCGTGGGCGTCTCGGGCATCAGCACCAAGAGCGACGGCATCAAGGGCGAAGCGGCCACCACGGACAAAAGCGGCGTCTATGGGTTCAACTCCGCCAACGGCTATGGCGTCTTTGGCCGCAGCACCAGTCGCTTCGGATTGGGCGCGGCCGGTGCAGGTGACGGCAGCGGTACCGACGCGGTGGGCGATCTGCTCCTGACGGGAGCGCGTGGCGAGATCTTCGCCGACGGCAGCTTCCTGAATCTCTATTCCAACTTCAACGTCAACGTCGACCTGGACAACGACAACAACGATACCAATGCCTGCTTGCAGATCTGGAAGGGAGATGAAACCCTGGCCGGTCAGACGTGCGAGAACGGGACCAAGAGCGCCATCCTGGCGACGGAGAGCTATGGCACCCGCGCCGTCTATGCGGTGGAAAGCCCGGAGGTGTGGCTGGAGGACTTCGGCAGCGCGACCTTGACCAACGGCGTCGCCGTGGTGACCATTGACCCCATCTTCGGCGAGATGATCAGCACTGACGGCTATCACGTCTTTGTTACGCCGCTGGGCGACTGCAAGGGTCTCTATGTGGCGGAGAAGAACGCGACCGGCTTCACCGTCCAGGAGTTGGGCGGCGGCGGCGCCAATATCGGCTTCGACTATCGCCTCGTCGCCAAGCGCATCGGGCTGGAAGACTTGCGTATGGAAGTCATCGATGTCGCCGCGGCACGCGAGATGAAATAGGGGGCCGGCCATGCGACGCCAACTCAGATGGTTTTTTCTGCTTGCGGGTCTCTTGTTCTGGAGCAGCGCCGCGCTCGCGGCGTCTGCCGCCGATTTCGGCGCGATGACCACCTGGACGGCCGCGGGCGGCGGCTACCAGTTGACCACCGTGACGTGGACCGCGCCCGTCATCGCTCAGGGCGGCAGCTATACGCTGCTCAGCCCGGACACGCCCACGCTGACGGGCAACGGGTGTTGCTGCGCATATCTGCCGTGTCTGCGTCGCTGATGCGGCTGGCGTTGCGGCGCTGCATGACCGCGCCCGCGATGCCGCCCCGCGCTTGACCTGGCTGCCGCCGTCCTTTGCGGGCACGCTGGCAGGGTGGTATGCGCGCGATGTGACCGGGGTCAAGTAGGGGCTATCTAGTGCAGAGGGCAAGGTAATCACCGCCAGACGCGGCCGTCGCCGCGCCCGGCGGTGTGTTTGTTCACCACTCCCAGACGTTGCCTTCCCAGTCGCGCAAGACCAGGTTGTCTTCGTCCACGTCGGTCGCCAGAAAATGGGCCAGCGCACAGCCCGCGGCCTCTTCCGGCTCCAGCCGGCCCTCCATGTTCTTTTGGCCGCTCATATAGGAGCGCACCCAGCC
>CAYJQA010000233.1:0-8437 GCA_964372065.1 uncultured Litorilinea sp. | reverse complement strand
GCCGCGTGCACGCCGGTTGGATGCCGGTTGGGGGAATTTTGCGTATTGGTCACAATGTATGACACTTGACACGCTCACACTGCGCGCCCGCTGTGTGATGGCTGCACGACGTGGCATCCCAAGGAGAAAAAGTCTATGTCTGACCCCACCCTGTCTGGCGACGCTATCATCGTCGCGAGTAGCGTACACAAGACCTTCCGCACCGGCAAGATCGAGGTCCACGCGCTGCGCGGCGTGGACCTGTCCGTAGACCGTGGGGAGATGGTCGCGGTCATGGGTCCGTCCGGCTGCGGTAAAACAACGCTGCTCAACTGCCTGTCCGGCTTGGACAACTTCGACCGCGGCGAGATCACCATCGAAGGGGCGGACCTGCGCGAGATGGGCGACCGCCGCCGCACCGCCTATCGCGCCGCGCGCATGGGCTTTGTCTTCCAGACCTACAACCTGCTGCCCGTTATCTCCGCGGTCGAAAACGTGGAGCTGCCGCTGTTGGTCAGCGGCGTCAAGCCCGCCGACGCCCGCCGCCGCGCCCTGGATGCCCTCGCCCAGGTCGCGCTGGCCGACCGCGCCCATCACCGGCCCGCCGAGCTTTCGGGCGGCCAGCGCCAGCGCGTTACCATCGCGCGCGCCCTGGTCAACGGTCCCGCCATCGTCTGGGCGGACGAGCCGACGGGCAACCTGGACAGTAAAGCGGCCCAGGATGTAGTAGACCTCATGCGCGGGCTGAACCGCGACCATCATCAGACGTTTGTGGTCGTCACCCACGACGCCGGCATCGGCGCGCAGTGTGACCGCATCGTCCACATGCAGGACGGTCTGATCGTAGACGCCGGGCAGGAGGGCTGACATGGCTGCCTTCACCACCTACGCCATGACCGGCCTGCTCGTTGGGGTCGGTCTCATTCTGCTCTATCTCGGCTGGCTGGCGCTGCGTAACCCCGTCTTGGTCAAGATCGGGCTGCGCAACATCCCGCGCCGGCCCGCCCAGTCCATCCTGATCGTCATCGGCCTGACCTTGAGCACCGTCATCATCGTCAGCGCGCTGAGCACGGGCGACACGCTCACCTATTCGGTGCGGACCAACGCGGTACAGGCATATGGCCCCATCGACGAGATCATCGCGCCGCCCCTGCTGTCGCTGTTCGCCTCGTTGGGCGATACCGGGTCGCTTGACGAAGCCGCCGCCGAAAGCGAACAGGCCGCCGAGATCAGCCGCCTGACGGAAGGCGGCCTCACCAGTCTGCTGGCCGTGCTGGAAGGCGGGCTGCCGGGCATCACTATGGCGCGGCTGGACCAACTCCGGCTTGAGGCCGCCGACGAACCACTGATCGATGCGGTCGCCGGGTCCATCGTCTTTCCCACCATCATCCGCAACACCAACACCGGCCAGGGCGAACCCTTTGGCTTTATCTTGGCCGTGGACGACGACTATGACCGCCATTTCGGCCTGACCGCGATCGACGGCCGCGACGTCCAGATGGAGGAATTGGAACCGGGCGTCGGGGCCATCTTCGCCCAGGCCGCCAACCTGCTCGCATTCTTGCAGCAAGGCGCGGCCAATCTCGGTTTGACCAACTTCTCGCTCTCCAACGTGGCCGTGGCGACGGCGACGGTCGTCGGCGCGCTGACGGGTGTGGCGCAGAGCGGCGACGTGGACCTCGACGCGATCAGCATTGACCTGGCGACGCTGCGCGGGCTGGGCATCGACACCACCTTCCTGGAGGAACAGGGGATCGAGTCGCTCAGCTTGGCCGAGTTGGGCATCACGCCGGATCGCCTGTCCGCCCTGGGCATCACGACGACCACCGTCTCGCTGGATAACGTGGGCATCGACACCACCCAGGCCCAGACCGTGACCAACCAGTTTATGGCCGCCCTCAACCTGAACACGCTGGGGACCGAACTCGACGGCCTGTTGGGCCAAGTCGGTTTGCAGCTCCGCCAGGGGGATGTGTACCTCAACCGGCTGGGCGCGGAGCAGCTCGAAGCGCGGCAGGGCGATGTGCTGGAAGTCTTCATCGGCCCGCTGCCGCTGCGCTTCCGCGTCAAGGCTGTGGTCGACCAGGCCGGTCCCCTGAGCGCGTTCGCGCCGGTGGTCGTCCTACGGCTGGACGAGGCGCAGAAACTGCTCTTCATGAACGGCCGCGTCAACAACATCCTCGTCTCCAACCAGGGCGACGCGCTGGCGGGGGTCGAACATACGGCCGCGGTCAGCCAACGGCTGCGCATCTTGGCGATGGACCCTGCCCTGATCGAACAAGCCGCGACCATTATGCGCCGCCCGCACGTGCGCGCGGTCCTGGAGGCGCACCGCGACGACTTTGCCAACGAATTTGACGCGGAATATGACGGACCCGAATTTCTACGCGGGGCGATCGAAGGTATGGCGGGCTTGGAGCAAAGCAGAGAGCGCATGACTGCGTTCCTTACCGAGCTTGACCGGCCGGACGTAACGCCGGCCCTGCGCGAGGCGCTGGCCGATCTGGAACTGCGGACTTGGTTGAGCGGGCTACCCCTGCCCGCGGCGGATGGCGCGGAACTGCGCGGCGTCCTCGGCAAGCTCAATCAGTTTGACGTGCTGGACCCGCTGAGCAAGGCGTCGGTCGTCGCCGTCGCCGAGATCGGCGGCGTGGTCTTCAGCACGGCCTTCTCCGTGCTCGGTATCCTCTCGATTGTGGCGGGCATTCTGCTCATCTTCCTCATCTTTGTCATGATGGCCGCCGAACGGCGCAGCGAGATGGGCGTCGCCCGCGCCATCGGCATGCAGCGTACCCACCTGGTGCAAATGTTTGTCACCGAGGGCATGGTCTACGACCTGCTGGCGGCCGCGCTGGGCGTGCTGTTGGGGCTGGGCATCTCCTATGCCATGGTGGGCTTCCTGGGCAGCCTGTTTAACACCGCGGCCGAACAGCTATCAGGCCAGTCGGGCATCTTCCGCATCCGCTTCCACGCCGCGCCCACGTCCATCGTCGTCGCCTACTGTCTGGGGGTGCTCTTCACCTTTGTCGTGGTCACGCTGGCGGCCTGGCGCGTCAGCCGGCTCAACATCGTCGCCGCTATCCGCGACCTGGAAGAGCCGCCCGGCCCGGCGCGGACCTCGCTGTGGGGTCGCACGTCGCGCTTGGCCTTCGGCCCGCTGCTGGTCGCTGTCGGGGTGCTGCTCATCGTGCTCGGCATCAGCCGGGGCATCGGGCTGGTGCAGATCGGCGCGTCGCTGGCTGCTGCCGGCGTCGCCTTTGGGATCGGCTGGTGGCTGGAACAAGGCAGCCAGCGGCAAGAAACGGTGCAGCGCGTCGTCTACTCCATCGTCGGCCTGACGCTGTTGGTTACCTGGGCGCTGCCCTGGGCGCGCTGGATCACCGGCTCCTCGCTGGACATCACGCGTGGGGCGGGCTGGTCGTTGGCCGCGTTGGTGCTGTCCGGACCGCTGCTCATCCTGGGCGCCATCCTGGTGGTCATGTTCAACACCGACGTCATCACCGGCGCGGTCACACGCGTCTTCGGCGGCATCGGCGTGTTGACGCCCGTGCTCAAGATGGCGATCGCCTACCCGTTGAGCGCGCGTTTCCGCACGGGCACGGCCATCCTGCTCTTTGCCATGATCATCAGCGTCGTCACGCTTATGACCACCATCATCGAAGCAACCCAGACACTGGCAACGCCCAACTCCGAACGCTACGCCGGGTTCGAGATTCAGGTCTCCGGCACACTGCTCAGCTTTTTCGACCCGCTGGAAGACCTGGCCGCCGAACTGCCGTCCAAACCGGACATCCCCGCCGGCAGCATCGCCGCGGTCAGCGGCATCTCGGAGTTGTCGGTCGCCGTGCGGCAGACCGCTCCCGGCGACGGTGGGCGCGGGATGCAGAGCGCGAGCGTCCGCGGGGTGGACGAAGCCTATCTCGACCAGGGCGAGCAGGTGTACAGCTTCCGGCTACGCGCCGCGGGCTACGCCGATGATGCCGCCGTGTGGGAAGCCCTGCGGACGCGCACCGACGTGGCCGTGGTGACGCGCGACCACGTCGCGGGGCAGGACGTCGCCGATATGTTCAGCGACATGGAAGAGCAAGTCGCCGCCGAGGATACCGGCACACAAGATGGCGGCGGCAGACCGGAACGGTATCACCGGCTGCGCATCGCCGGGGTGACGGAGGGGACGCCCCTCCCCGATATTCGGCTGGAGTTGAGCGCCCCCGAAGGGTTCACGCGCACGGTGCAGGTGATCGCCGTGGTGGAGCCGCTCGACTCGCTGGCGGGCGACGGCATCTGGGTCAACGCGACGCTGGTGCCGGAGATCGCGGGCAAGCCGGTCTGGCCCGGCAACTTCTACATCAAGGTCGCGCCTGGCGCCGACGTCCACGTCGTGTCCCGCGCCGTGGAAGCCGCCTTCCTCAACAACGCGATCAACTCCGTGGTGCTGGCCGAGAGCTTCGCCCAGGCGCAGGCCCTCACCCGCGGCATCCTGCAGTTGTTCCAGGGCTTTCTGGCGTTGGGGCTGCTGGTCGGCATCGCGGCGCTGGGTGTGATCAGCACGCGCACCGTGGTGGAACGCCGCCAGCAAGTGGGCATGTTGCGCGCCATCGGCTTCCAGCCGGGCATGGTCGCGCTGGCGTTCCTGCTGGAATCTAGCTTTATCGCGCTCGCCGGCATCGTGGTCGGCTCGATCACCGGCGCGCTCATGGGCCATGCGCTGATCAACGCGGCTTATGGGTCGTTCATGGGCGAACAGGTCTGGGTGCTACCGTGGGGCGCGATCCTGGCGATTGTCGCCGCGGCCTACTTCTTCTCGCTGCTGACCACATTCCTGCCCGCGCTCCAGGCGTCGCGCATCTATCCCGCCGAAGCCCTGCGCTACGAGTAGCGCACTGCCGACCGGAGACGGTGCTGCGCTTCCCCGCGAATGCGCCGGATCAAGAAAGACAACAGGCGTCACGACTGAGTCGAAAGCTCAGTCGTGACGCCTGTATGCGCTGCGCCTCACTCGCCCGCCGGCGCTGGGCCGGTTTGATGTTGTGGTTCAAGTGGAAGACGTTCTCCGGGTCGTACTGCGCCTTTACTTTGGCAAGTCTCTAATTCGCGCATTGTCAACCCCCAGTTTCTGCCGCGCCCCGGTCCCCCACGCCCAGAGCCGGCATGGACCGCCGCGCCACGGTGGTTGCCCATCCCGGCGCGGCGGTGCTAGAATAGCGCCGGTCAGTTCCGCCCACCCACCGCCGGTTGAGGCTTCCGCATGACGCAAACGCCCGGTATGCTCACGCTCGACCAACTCGCCGCGCTGACTCAGGCCGGCGAGATTGACACCGTCCTGGTGGTCTTTACGGACCACTATGGCCGCTTCATGGGCAAACGCTTCGACGCCGACTTCTTTCTCGCCGATGTGGCGCGCCAGGGAACCCACAGCTGCAACTACCTGCTGACCGTGGACATGGAGATGGAGCCGACGCCAGGCTACACCTATGCGAACTGGGAGCGCGGCTACGGCGACTTTCACTTGCTGCCCGACCTTGCCACACTGCGCCGCGCGTCCTGGTTGGACCGCACCGCCCTGGTCATCTGCGACGTCGAGGAGGAAGCCACCCACACCCTGACCCCCTTGGCGCCGCGCACCCTCCTGCGCCGCGCCGTGGACCAAGCCGCCGCGCTGGGTTTCTCCGCCCTAGCTGCCTCCGAGTTGGAGTACTATATCTACCGTGATTCCTATCGCGACGCCGCGACCAAAGGCTATCGCGACCTGGAGCCGGCGGGCTGGTACATCGAGGACTACCACGCGCTCCAGGGCAGCCGCGAGGAACCCTTCAACGCCGCGGTGCGCCGTCACCTCAAGCAGTCGGGCATCCCGGTGGAGAACTCCAAGGGCGAATGGGGCCGCGGCCAGCATGAGCTAAACGTCCGCTATGCCGACGTGATGACCATGGCCGACCGTCACGCCATCTACAAGCAATGCCTCAAGGAAGTGGCCGACCAACAGGGCATTAGCGTCACCTTCATGGCTAAGGTAGACGCCGAACAGGCCGGGTCAAGCTGCCACATCCACCTCAGTCTGTGGCGCGGCGACCAAAGCGCCTTTGCTGGCAGCCAGGACGTTGGCCCGGTGCAGGGGTCGGACATCTTCCGCTGGTTCCTGGGCGGCTGGCTGCATCATCTGCCCGCGCTGATGGCCTTCTATGCGCCCACCGTCAACTCCTATAAGCGCTATCAGGCCGGGTCATGGGCGCCGACGCGCATCGCCTGGAGCGCGGACAACCGCACCGCGGGCTTCCGCGTCGTGGGCCGCGGGCCGAGCCTGCGCATCGAGTCGCGCGTGCCCGGCGCCGACTGCAACCCCTACCTGGCCTATGCCGCCGCGCTCCTGTCCGGTCTGGACGGCATCGCCAACCGGATCGAGCCGCCGCCCGCCTTCACCGGCGACGTCTACGCCGCCCAACACCTCCCGCACGTCCCGCCCACGCTGCACGCCGCCACCGATCTCTTGGCGGGGAGCGAATTCGCCCGGCGCGCGCTAGGCCCTGACGTGGTCGAGCACTATGTCCACTTCTTCCGCACCGAGCAGGCCGCCTTTGACAAGGCGGTGACCGACTGGGAGCGCCGTCGCTACTTTGAACGCATCTAGCCCCACGACCTCACCGCTAATCGGCATCACCACCTATGCCCGTAACGCAGCGGACGAATTCGTGCTGCCCGCCGTCTATGTAGAGGCGGTACGCCGCGCCGGCGGCATCCCTGTGCCG
Organism: uncultured Litorilinea sp.; assembly: GCA_964372065.1. Classification (GTDB taxonomy): domain Bacteria; phylum Chloroflexota; class Anaerolineae; order Caldilineales; family Caldilineaceae; genus QEUY01. Next base: position 1,712 of record CAYJQA010000233.1, on the reverse strand, counting down.
CTGCCGCCCAGGACCGCGACCAACAGCGGCTCTTTGACGCGTTGGTCGCGGCGTACCGGACTGCGTCCGTCCGCCGCCGCTGACGCGCCCGTCACGGCGCGCCACGTGGGGCAATCGCGAGCCTTGACGAAATGCGCCAAATGGCAGATCACCAGGTCATTGCCGCATCACCAACGTTTCCGGTTGCGAATACGCTGGTATGGCCGTGGTTTCGCGACAGAATCCATTGCGCGCGCCTGCCCGGAGCGACGGGACACTTGCAGATTGGCGTCTGCGTTCGATCGTGGTACTCTAAGGTGGTTGTAAAACGCCGACGTTCCAGAAACAGCGCCGTGTAATGGCGGCGATTAGGAGAGGGATGGAAACTAGACTGTATGTAGGCGGCTTGTCCTATAACACCACCGAAGAGCAGTTGCGTGCCTTTTTTGCTCAAGCCGGGACCGTGACTTCTGCTCAAGTGATCACGGACCGCGACACGCATCGCTCGAAGGGCTTTGGCTTCGTCGAAATGAGCAGCCAGGCCGAGATGAACAAAGCGATCCAGATGTTCAACGGCAAAGAGTTGGATGGCCGGACGCTCACCGTCAACCAGGCTAAGCCCCGGGAAGAGCGCGGCGGCGGTGGTGGTGGCGGTGGTAGCCGCGGCGGGGACCGAGGCGGGGACCGCCGTGGTGGAGATCGCCGGCGCGACTGGTAAGGCCGTACCTTGCGGGCTTTGACTGAGGCCCGCAAGCTTCGCCCCGCGGAGGCAGACAGCGCACCGACTCCCAGGGCTGTGGCTGAGTCGTTCAATAACGCCGGTCGTGTTGCTCGGCGGTTGCATGGTGCGCGTGTTTTCGGCGCGCCGCAGAAAAGCCCACCGGGTTGACCGATGGGCTGTATGTCGTGGCATGGTATGAGAGTTTGGCTGGCCGATGCTCATGCCATCGGTCAAGGTTAGCCCGTCCGCAGTGCCTCCAAACACGGCTGGCGGGCGTTTCTTTTGGCGCGACCGTGCCCCCTTCGCGTGGGCTGTCAGCCGGAGAACGAAAGCCACGCAGGGTGGTCGCGAACCACGCTATGCGTTGCGTAAGCCCGGCAAAATGAGCGTGGCGCAACCCAGAACATGACCGATCCGGCAGTCTGCGGCCTTGCTTGGATCGTCTTCTGCGGTTCATCTGCCGGCACAACGCATCGCCTGGGGTTCGCGATGACCCAGGCGCGCGCCGCGCCCCGATCTTGCCAAATTGGACCAAATGTTCTATGCTTAAAGTCTGTGCAATCGGACAATCGAACAAGGAGGGCCAATGGCGATCATCCAAGTCGAGGACTTGCAGAAGCATTATCAAGTCGCCGAACGTGAGCCGGGCATCGCCGCCGCGTTCCGTAGCCTGGTCCACCGCAAGACGCGCGCCGTCAAAGCCGTGGACGGCATCTCCTTTGCCATCGAGCCGGGCGAAATCGTGGGCTTTCTCGGCCCCAACGGCGCGGGCAAGACCACCACGCTCAAGATGCTCTCCGGGCTGCTCCACCCTAGCGGCGGGACTGTACGCGTGCTCGGGTACGAGCCGTTCCACCGCGAACGCGCCTATCTGTCGCAGATCACCCTGGTCATGGGGCAGCGCAACCAACTCATGTGGGACATTCCCGCGGCCGACTCCTTCGACCTCAACCGCGCCATCTACGCCATCCCCCACGGCGACTATCGGCGGACCCTGGACGAACTGGTGGAG
>CAYJQA010000232.1:7283-8456 GCA_964372065.1 uncultured Litorilinea sp. | reverse complement strand
TCACTCGACTGCCCGGCACGACGTGGAGAGCGTAGCGCAGGTTGAGGTCCTGCAGGAAATTACCTCACGGGGGAAACATGGCGCGGCAAATAGCGCAACAGCAGGTGGCATCCCGGCCGGCCCGGCGCAGGAAATCTTCGTTTCGTAGCAATGAAGTCTGGTTGGCCTGGCTGTTGGTCACGCCCGCGTTCCTCGTGATTGTGGGCATGGTCGGCTACCCATTTGTGGAGGCAATCCGGATCAGCTTCACCGATAAAATGATCGGTCGCGGGCCGGGCGAGTGGGTTGGGCTAAAGAATTACCTCTACATTCTGCGCTGGCCCGACTTCGGCCACATGGTGATCCGGACAGTGGCGTTTACGATTGCCGCCGTCTTCCTGAAAACCGTCGTCGGCCTAATTCTGGCGACGTCGCTCAATCAGCCCTTCCGCGGCCGCAATATCTTGCGCGGCCTCTTCATGTTGCCGTGGATCTTGCCGACGTACATCGTCGTCTTAGTTTGGCGCTGGATCTTCGATGGTCAGACCGGCGTGCTCAACCAAATCCTGATTAGCTGGGGCTTGATCGAAGACGGCATCCCGTTTCTGGCCAAGACGTGGTCGGCGATTGGCCTGCTGATCTTCGTCTATGTGTGGAAGGGCTATCCCTTCTATGCCATGACATTCCTGGCCGGGATGCAGAGTATTCCGGCTGATCTCTACGACGCCGCCAAGGTGGACGGCGCCGGTCGCATGGCGCGCTTCCGTTATATTACGCTGCCGGCGTTGCGCCAGGTCATGGGTGTGGTCATTCTGCTTTCCACGATCTGGACGATGAACACCCTGGAAATCCCGATGCTCTTGACCGGCGGCGGGCCAAGCCACGACACCGAGGTCTTTCCTTTGTTGACCTATCACCTGGCGCTGCAAAACTTCCGTTTAGGCGAAGGGGCGGCTGTGCCGATCATGATGTTGCCCATCATTGCGCTGCTTGTCCTGGGTGTTGCCAGCTACATGGACAAGGAGGCCACCTCAGAATGACATCGCTCATCGACCGCATCCCGGACTCTATCTTTCGCATGATCTCGATTGTCGTGGTCGCGACGCTGCTGCTCATGCTGATCTTTCCCCTCTATTTCATGGCAACGACCGCCTTCAAGGTCGAACGCGAGATTTACTCGGAACTGACCTGGAT
>CAYJQA010000232.1:2104-7273 GCA_964372065.1 uncultured Litorilinea sp. | reverse complement strand
CGATCCGACATTGGCGAACTTCGACCAGGTCATCAACAGTTTTCGCATTCCCGTCTATCTGCGCAATTCGTCGGTGGTGGCGATCTCCACGACGAGCATCGTCGTGATCGTCTCGGTCCTGGCCGGCTACGCGCTGACGCGGCTGCGCTTCCCTGGTCGGGCGGCGATGGCGCGCGGTGTGCTCTTTGTGTATCTAGTGCCCAGCTCGCTCATGTTGATCCCCATGTACCTCATCATCGTCAAATTGAGGCTACAGAACACGTACACGGGTCTGATCATCGCCAACATGAGCTTCTCGGTGCCCTTCTGCACGTGGCTGCTCATGGGCTATCTGCGTACAATTTCGGCCGAGATGGAAGAGGCGGCGATGATCGACGGCTGCAACCGTCTGACCGCCTTGTGGTATATCGTGGTTCCTCTTTCGACGCCCGCCATCGTGACAGCCGCCATCTTTGTCTTCAACGGCGTCTGGAACGAGTTCATCTTTGCCCTGATCTTGACACAGGACGAGTCGCGTAGAATGGTTTCGGTGGGGCTGGCGAACTTCTACCGCACCGACTACTATATGGTCGGTCCCATGATGGCCGGCGCACTGATCGCCATGTCGCCCGTGGTCCTCCTCTATATCCTGGCCCAACGCTTCGTCGTGTCCGGGCTGGCCGCCGGCGCAGTCAAAGGCTAACCCCAGACCCGAAAGACTGCACCGCGTTGAAAATCACCGCAATCGACACGGTTATCGTCCAGCCCCGCTGGGTCTTTCGCAAGGTTCACACCGACGAAGGGCTGGTTGGGCTGGGCGAACCCACGCCGGAGAATCGCGCCCACACGATCGTGATAGCCGTCCGCGAGCTGGAACCGGCGCCGGGGATCGAGTTGGACGAGGCGGGCGTCGCCGCGCGCCGGGGCGCGCCGGGGCGCGCCGTGGCGGCATCCGGGGCTGTTCCATCCCGACGATAGCGCGGCGATCGACTACCGACGGCCCGTTGATGGGGAGGACGAGGAGGCGACTGGCTGTGCCGGAATCACGTGCACCCGACATCGCAATCATTATCGCCATCGGCGATGCCCGCGACCGGGCCGCGTGCGCGCTCGGTTCGGTGTTGGCGCAAGCCGGCCTGGAGCGGGCGGAGGTGATTGTCCTGGATTGCGGGTTGGACCGTCACCCGCCGATCCGGGGCTGTGAGCATCCGGCGGTGCGGTTGCTCCAGATGGACCGTCACCGGCACATTGGCGAGTGGCGCGCCTATGGGGCGCGGATCGCCCGTGCACCACTCGTCGCGTATCTGGAGGAGCACGCCGTGGTGCTGGCCGACTGGTTGGCCGGGATCCTGCGTGCGTTCGCCGGCGGGCCGTGGGATGCAGTGGGACCGGCCCTGTATCTGTCGCCACAGGAAAGCGTTCTCAGCAAGGCACAGGCGTGCGCCAGTTTTCCGGCGTGGATCGCGCCGGTGGCGTCCGGCCCGGTCATGGCGCTCCCGCCCAACAACAGCGCATATCGGCGCGCCGTGCTGACCGAACTGGGCGGGGAGTTGGACGACCTCTTCCTGAGCGAGTGGCTCCTGCAGGAACGGTTGCGCGAGCGAGGTCGCCGGTTCTATCTCGCCGGGGATGCGCAGTTCATCCACTGCAACGAAAGCTCGCCGCAGGCGATCCTGTTCAGCCAGTATTATGGCAACATCTGCTTTGGTGAGGTGCGTCTGCGTGCTCACGGCGTGTGGGCGCGGATACGTCGGCTCGCCCTGCTGCCGTTGGTTCCGTGGGTGCGGACGGCACGCGTGCTGCCGGTGGTGCTGCGCCACACCCGTTCGCCGGGTGAGGCGATCGCGGTGGCAGCCGGCGTGTTGTACTGCTTTATGACGCAAGCGGCGGGCATGGTTCAAGGGTATCTCGGTGTGCCGGGGCGAGCCGCCCAGGAGTTGACGACGGCGTGTGTCAGCCTGCGTGATCGCAGCGCGCTGCCGGCTGTGGCAGATCTTCCGGCGGCGCGTGCGGCGGACAGCCAACGACAGCCCACGCGCTGAGGTGGGTGGACGTTCTTTTCGCACGACCTTCCCGCCTGGTATACTGCTCGCCCTGTGTCCTGTTTGACCAGCCAGACCATGCAAGGTGGCCGTTGTGACTCTTCCCGCCATTTCGATTCTTATGATTGTCGGCAGGCAGCGCGAGCGCGCAGCGGCTACGCTCGCGTCTGTCCTGGCGCAGGACCGTATCGACGAGGCCGAGGTGATTGTGGCCGATGTGGCGTGGGACGAGTGCCCCCCGGTCGCAGGCAGCGATCAGCCTGCCGTGCGTGTGCTGCGGGCTGGGCGAGGCCGGCACATCGGCCAACTGCGCGCCGAGGCCATCCGCTTTGCGAGAGCGCCTCTGGTTGCGTTCCTGGAGGAGCACGCTGTTGCATTGCCGGGTTGGCTGGCAGGCACGTTGGACGCCTTCGCCCAGGGGCCGTGGAGCGTAGTCGGGCCGGTTATACGGCTTGGCAAGGACGACAGCCCGCTGAGCCTTGCGCTAGCCTGCCTTAGTTTCGGCGCTTGGATTGCGCCTACCTCCACGCGTGAGATCGCCTCCGTGATCGGGCATGACTCCGCCTATCGCCGTGAGGCGCTGCGCTGCTTCGCCGAAGAACTGGACGAACTGCTCGTCGCCGAGCCGGTCTTGCATGGGCGCCTAGTGGAACGTGGCGAGAAGATTCTGCTTTCCGCGGCGGCGGAAATCTACCATCGCAACGAATCCACCGTCACCGCCATGTTGTTTGATTACTTCCACTGGAATATCACTTTCGGGGCGCTGCGTCTGCGCGGCAAGAGCATGGCCGAACGGCTGCTGCGACTTGCCGCGACGCCGGTCGTGCCGTTCTTACGGACCTGGCGCGCGTGGCCCACCCTGCGCAAGCATATCCGGGGCGCGGCCTTGCTACAGGCGACCGCCTATACCTTTTTGTGTAGCGTGGCGCAAGCGGCCGGTCTCGTCATGGGCTATCTGGGCTGGACACAGGGCGCGGCGATGCGTCTGTCGCGCGTAGAATTGGAGTCACCTGACCGGCACCGGCTGCCGAAGGAGTATGTGTGATCGCGTCATGCCGCCCTTGATTTCGGTGATCGTGCCGGCCTATCGTTCCGGCGCGACGCTGATGGCCAGTCTCGCCACGCTGACGGCACAGCAGTACCCCAACTACGAAGTGGTCGTCGTGGACAGCAGCCCGCAGGATGACTGCGGCGCAATGGTGCGCGCCCAGTTTCCGGATGTCCGCTATCACCACTCGGCGACGCGGTTGCTGCCGCACGGCGCGCGCAACCTGGGGGTCGAGTTGTCGAGCGGAGAGTTGCTGGTCTTTACCGACCCGGATATCTACGCGCCGCGGCTCTGGCTGAGCCAAATCGCGACGGCGCAGGCTGCGTTCGGCGGGATGGTCGCCGGTGGACTGGCGTGCTATGGCGCGCGTTGGACGGACCGCGCCATGCACCTGAGCAAGTTTGACACGTGGCTGCCCGGCGGCCCAACGCGGGCAATTGACAGCGCCGCCACCGCCAACATGGCCTGTACGCGCCGGGATTGGCTGCGGGTGGGCGGTTTCCGGGGCGATACGATGTCCGGCGACACGGAGCTTTCATGGCGGTTTCGGGCGGCCGGGCTACCGCTCACGTTTGTGCCGACGGCAGTGGTCTATCACCACCACCTCGGCCATGTGGCCGACTTGCTGGTCGAGCGCCGGGCGCGCGGCCAAGATTTCGCCGCCTTGTACGCGGAGGAATGGTCGCGGTCACGGCTGCTGCGCCAGGTGATCGTCACGGCGCTGCCCTTCCGTTTGGTCAAGCTTGCCGGCCGCGCCGCCCTGCACGCGTGGCGCGCCGGGCAACTGGCGGCGTCGCTGGATGTGCTGCCGGTGGTGGCGATGGCCCACGGCGCATGGCTGGCGGGCGAACTCGAAACGTATCTCAAACGCCTGACCGCGGTCACGCAAGTCCATGCAAATCCTCTTTCTCACGCATAATTGTAAGGCGCTGGGCGGCACTTACATCCGTGCCGTGTCGCTGGCGGCCGCACTGACCGCCGCGGGGCACGCCGTGACGCTGTTGGCGGGCCGGCGCGTGCCGGGGGCCACGCCGGTCACAGAAATGGTGGACGGTGTGCGCGTCGTGGAGATGCCGGATGGGCTCCCGCGGCGTGTGCGTCACGGCGGGCTCAGCCCTGTCGATGTGGCCGGGCGGTCTGTGTGGGCGTGGCGATATCGCTATGACATTGTGCATGGGTTTGACCATCGCCCCGCGGTGGATTGGCCGGCGCGCATACAACGGACGCGTTTTGGGGCCGTCTATGTGTCTGATTGGGCGGACTTGTGGGGATGGGAGGGCTTTGCGGCGACGCGGTCGCCGCTGCTGCGCCGGACGCTGGGGGCCTGGGATGCCTGGGGTGAGCTGCGCCGGTTGCGCCACGCGGATGCGGTGACGGCGATCAGCCACAACCTCGCGGAGCGGGCGCGCAACGCCGGGGTGCTGGGCGGCCGCATCGCCTACGTTCCGGCGGGCGCCAACGCGGCGCAGATCAAGCCGCTGCCGCACGGCGCGGCGCGTTCTTTGCTGGGGCTGGCCACCGAGGCGCTTTATCTGACCTACCTCGGTTTTTCGCACCATGATGCGCCGTTGTTAGCACAGACGTTGGTCCGGCTGCACAGTCGCGGTTGTGCCGCGCATCTGATTACCGCCGGGTCAGGTCTGGAGGCGCTGAGCCGCGAACTGCACGCCGCCGGGTTGGCGCGCTTCCACCATCATCGTGGGGTCGTGCCGCACGGCGAGTTGTCGCCCATCCTCGCGGCGGGCGACCTCTGCATGCTGCCCTATGCGCCCAGCGCCGTCAACCAGGCGCGTTTTCCGCAGCGGTTTGGCGATTACCTGGCGGCGGGCCGGCCGGTTGTGACGAATCAGACGGGCGACCTGGCCACGATTGTAGTAGACGAAGACATCGGCGCGGTGGCGGCGGCGGAGCCAGATGCCTTCGCCGCGGCGACGGCGGCGCTGTTGAACGCGCCGGAAGCACGCGCCCAGATGGGCCGCCGGGCGCGTCGGGTCGCCGAGACGACGCTTTCGTGGCACACGCTGGCGGCGACGGTCGCCGCCTTCTACGCCGAACTCCTGGATTCCCGTGCACTCCGCCCACAACGGCGCGGGGGACATC
>CAYJQA010000232.1:265-2094 GCA_964372065.1 uncultured Litorilinea sp. | reverse complement strand
AACCCCCCCCCCCCCCGCCTCCCCCCCCCCCCCCCCCCCCCGGGGGGGCGCCTCCCCCCCCCCCCCCCCGGCCGCTGCGTTAGCATCCCATCGAGGACGATCGCGGTCGCTCCAAGCCGGCCCGCCATTCGTCCTGGACAAACAGCATTTGTGCCTCGGACGACGCCGCCTAGCGGGCGCGCCAGGGTTCAGAGTCGGGGACGAACAGCGGCTGGCCGAACTGCTCCATACCGTATTCGGCGATGACTTCTTGGGTCGGCACGGAGATGATCCAGTCCACAAACTGATTCGCCAGGTCAACCTGAATGGCCGGATTCTTTTCCGGGTTGACGACGATCACGCCGTAGGGGTTGAACATGAGTGCATCGCCTTCGACGGCGATGACCAGGTCAGTCCCCTCCAGGGTGCGCGCGAGGTAGGTGGCGCGGTCGCTGAGCGTGTAGGCCTGCTGTTCGTTCGCCATGGTCAACACCGCGCCCATGCCCTGACCGGACGAGACGTACCAGTCGCCCGCCGGTTCGATGGCGGCGGCGGCCCACAGTTGTTTCTCGCGCACATGCGTACCGGAATCATCGCCGCGCGAGACGAAGAGGGACTGGGTTTCGGCGATCTGGGTCATGGCGGCGACGACATCGGTCATGCCCATAACCCCCGCGGGATCGCTGGCCGGGCCGACGATGATGAAGTCGTTGTACATGACATCTTCCCGGCGGATGCCGTGGCCGGCTTCCATGAACGCATCTTCCTGTGCGCGTGCATGGACGAGTACCACATCGGCGTTGCCGTCTTCGCCTAACTTGAGCGACTGGCCGGTCCCCACGGCAATCACGTCGACTTCGACGCCCGCTTCCGCTTCAAAGAGCGGCAAGATCACATCCAGCAGGCCGGAATCAGCCGTGCTGGTGGTCGTCGCCAGCACCAACCGGCCTGGCTGGGGCATGGGTTGGGCTTCGGTGGCAGGGGCGGCGGGTGCAGGCGCAGGCGCGACGATCGGCTGGCAGGCGGTGAGCGCGGCCAGCATCACGACGAGGGCAATGAAGAGATTACGGCGGAGCATAGGCAATTCTTCCTTCCTGAGTGAAGCATTCAATACCGGCGCACCGGACGCGCGCCAGCCAACAAGGCCAACGACCTAATAGACCATCTCCCCGCGCACAAACGCACCCGTGCGCGGGTCCGTGGGGGCGGCAAAGAAGGTCGCGGTGTCGGCGACCTCGACGATGCGCCCTTCCAGCATGAGCGCCACGCGTTCGGCCAAGCGATGGGCCTGGAAGACGTTGTGCGTGACCAGGACGATGGTTGTCCCATGTTCGCGATTGAGCCGGGCAATGATCTGCTCGATCAGACCGACGTTATACGGGTCCAGGTTGGCCGTCGGCTCATCCAACAGGAGGGCATCGGGGCGCAGGATCATGGCGCGGGCCAGGGCAACGCGCTGGGCCTCACCGCCGGACAGGGTGCGCGCCGGTTGTTTCGCCAAGCCAGTCAGGCCGACTTCCGCCAAGGCCGCGGCGACTTCGACGGCATAGCCGCGGCGGCCGCGCAAACGCAGACCATAAGCCACGTTCGCCTCGACGCTCCGGCGGAGCAGGATCGGGCGCTGGGCGACGGTGGTGATGCGGCGGCGCAGGGCAAGCGGTGCGTCCTGCGCCGCGGGGACGGTCGTGTCGCCAAAGCGGATCGTCCCTTCGGTGGGCATGTCCAGGAAGTTGAGCAGCCGCAGCAAGGTGCTTTTGCCCGCGCCGCTTGGCCCAACCAGGGCCAGGGCCTCGCCGCGCCGGATCTCCAGGTGGTCCACGACCAGGACGTCCCGCGGGCCGTAGCGCTTG
>CAYJQA010000232.1:0-255 GCA_964372065.1 uncultured Litorilinea sp. | reverse complement strand
CGCCGTGCAGTTCGAATAGCCGCTCACCGGCAGGTTGCGCGTCGTTCATTCGTCAAACGTTCTCCCTTGCAAGCGCACGACGACGAAATTGGTGAAGAACGCCAGCCCCAGCAGGATCATGCCGAGCGCGATAGCCAGGTCGAAGTTCCCCTTGGAGGTTTCCAGGACGATGGCGGTGGTCAGGACGCGCGTGCGGCCTTCGATGTTGCCGCCGACCAGCATCACCGCGCCGACCTCGGAGATGATGCCGCCGAA
>CAYJQA010000231.1:2681-8461 GCA_964372065.1 uncultured Litorilinea sp. | reverse complement strand
AGCCGGGCTTTCTCCCCGGCCTGCGCCGCCTGACGCAGCAGGCCGGGGCGCTCCTCGTCTTTGACGAGGTAATGACGGGCTTCCGCGTCGGGCTAGGCGGCGCGCAGGGTTTATTTGACATAAAACCAGACATAACGACGCTGGGCAAGGTAATCGGTGGGGGGCTGCCGGTGGGCGCGGACGGCGGTCGCCGCGACATCATGGCGATGGTCGCGCCGGTCGGCCCTATGTACCAGGCGGGCACACTCTCCGGCAACCCGCTCGCCATGACCGCGGGTATCGCGACGCTGGCGGGCCTGACCGCGCCCGGTGTGTGGGACAAGTTGGAGGCCGCCGGCGCAAGGCTGATGGACGGGCTGGGTACGGTCGCCGCCGAAAGGGGGGTGCCCATTACGCATAGTCGTGTCGGCACGATGTTCGGCGTGTTCTTCACCCCCGGCCCGGTCGTGGACTGGCCCACCGCCAAACAGTCGGACACGGCGCGCTTTGGCCGCTATTTCCAGAGCATGTTGAGCAGCGGCGTCTATGTCGCGCCGTCGCAGTTCGAGGCGGGCTTCATCTCCACGGCGCACGGCGACGCCGAGATCGACGCGACTATCGCCGCGGCCGATCGGGCTTTCGCCCAACCCTAGCGACGAGCGCGGTTCGCAATCATGAATAGCAACGGGGCGGGTCGCACATGACCCGCCCCGTGTTCATTGGCCGCCGCGGGCATCAGGTAACCGGCAGCCGGTCAAAGATGCCGCGCACATCGGCCGCGTGGAAGCGGGCCACCTGATTGGTCGGGGCCAGCGGTTCCTCATAGAAGAACTTGGGTAGTTCGTCGTCCGCCTCGGTGAAGCCCGCCTGCCGGTTAAACTCGTGTTCTAGGCGCAACACTTCGCGTCCGAGCTCCAAGAAGAAGTCGGCGGTCAGTTCGGTCCCGTGGGCCGCATTGATGGCCTCGGCGATAAACTGTGCTTGGAAATTGGTCACGGTTTGGCCGAACATGCAGAGTCCCAACGAATCGTTGGCCGCCACGCGCGCCTGTTGCAGCAGGCTCTGCGCCATCAACTCTTCCACGCCCATGTCGCGCGTCTTGAGCCGCGGTAGATTGCCCACGGTGTGGTCGGCCCCTTGCGCGGTCACCATCATGCTGATGCCCGTCGCTTCGATGACGCGTGGGTCGTAGGCGCTGAGCGCCTGTTTCTTGATGACCGGTACGCGCTTGACGTTGTACGCCGCGCCGACGCGCGCCGTACCTTGCGCCCACAGCCGGCCGTTCTCCGTGCCCTGGCGAATCTCGGCCAACGCCTGCGCCATCCACGCGACATCGCCAAACTGGGCGAGGCCCGCTTCCATGAGCACGGCCAGCATCGCGCCCGTCTCGATGGTGTCCACGCCCAAATCATTGGCGATGTAGTTGAGGGCCGCCAGATCGTCGGGATCGGTGATCCCACAGTTGGTCCCCATAAGCCCCAACGTCTCGTACTCCACCGGCGACGCCACCTCTTTGCCTTCGGCATTGTGATAGACGTTGCTGCACTGGATCACGCAGCCGGGCATGCAGGCGTGCGTTTGCAGGCCGCCGCGTGAGGTGTTTAGCTCGCTAATATAGTCGCCGCCCATCTTGAACGCTTCGCCGGCGTCCACGTTAGCCAACTGACCCGCGCTGAAATTGCGGACGGGCAGCCCGCCCACATAGTTCTGGAAATCCGCCATACCCATCGTGCCGACGGCGTTATAGAACTTCATCACCACGCCGTCTGCCTGGAGTAGCTTCGCATAGTCTTTTGCGCTCTGAAGCACCTTCTTGCGGTCGTGGAGGGGCGGGATGCGGTCCAGGTCCACGACGATGGCCTTGACTTTCTTGTAGCCCATCACCGCGCCCACGCCGCCGCGCGCGGCCATGCGCACCGGTCGACCATCGACGTCGCTAAAGCCGATCCCGGCCAACAGGCCCTGATATTCGCCAACCGGACCGCATAGGGCCAGCGCAACCTTCTTGCCGTAGCGTTGATACAGCAGTTCGGCCGCCGCGAAGTTGCCTTGGCCCATGTATGGCGTGGCCTCGTCAAAGCCGACACTGCCGTCCTTGCGCAGGTGGATCACGACCCAGTCCGGCGACACGCCGTGGAGCGTCAACCCGGAGATCTGGAGCTGGCCGAGACCATAGCCAAAGGTCCCGCCGCCGTTGGCCTCCTTGATCCCGCCGGTCAAGGGACTCTTGCAGCCCACGCTCGTGCGATTTGCATTGGAGAAGCTGGTGCCGGCAAAGGGTCCCGCCGAAAAAATCAACGGATTGGCGTCTGAGAAGGGGGGTACCTGGGCGACCCCCATCTCCAACAGCGTTTTGGCGATCAGATATCGCCCGATCTTGGCAACCTGCTCGCCGTGTACCTCGCGCGTGGTCACCTGGTGTGCGGCGAGATCAAAATCCAAGTACTTGCGCATGCGCTCAACTCCTCACGATAGCTAGATCGAGCCGCCGCGCGACGTCGATCGGTGTGGGCGAAAAGTACCAGCCTAGTGTACCGAGGTTGGCCCAATCCGCCTAATGCACAGCCCAAAGCTGCAGCCTTTTTTGTGCAGAATATAGCTGTATTAAATGTCCCTTATCTCGATCAATCTTCCTGCTTTGTTCATTAACCTATTGACATGGTCCGGACCCATAGGCTATCATGATCGCGACGTGCTAATCCCAGCCGCCATCCGGCGGCGATGCCGTAAAGGCGTACCTCCTCCGGGAGAGGATACCATGACCGTAGACGAGTTCTGCCAGGCGTATCCGCAATTTGCCATCCATTTCGACGCACCGATTTCGACGCAGCCGCGCGTCTTTGACGCGCTCCAGTTGGATCAGCTTCCCGTCGAACTGACACCAACTCAGCCGTATCGGCCTGGCGGGCGGGGCCGTCCCAACCTGAACCAAACCCGCACACATTCCCAATGCGCGACCTGCGGCCGTGTGTTGCGCAACGACTTCTTCTATACGCCCCCTACCCTGCTGCGGAGAAACGTGGTCTATTCGCATTGTCGCGACTGCGCCCAACTGCTCAACGCCCAGCGTTACGACGCCACCGCCGCAGCCATCCAGAAGCGACGACACGCGCTATGGGCCTACCTGGCTCCCAAGTGCGCCGTGTGCGGCTTTGACCGCCATCCCAGCGCCATGGACCTGCACCACATCGAAGGGCACGACGCCGCCGTCACCGAATTGATGACGGCGTTCTCCCTCTCGCCCCATGTCGCGCAGGCCGAGGCCCTGCTGCGCGCCGCCAACCAGTGCGTCCCGCTTTGCAGCAACTGCCACCGGATGCTGCACGCCGGCGCGCTGACGTTGCCGGCTTCCCTCGCGGCTCCGACCTACCGATTGGCCGAACTAATGCAACGGATCGCCGACGCGTGATTATGTCAATTTCTGGGCGAAATTTCATGTGCCGCTTGACAACGCGCAATGTTCGTGTCAAAATAGCTTAAGTAAAAACGAACGGAGCGCACGCATGAACAGGCAATTGCCGCAGTCCCCCACCCCACAGCAACCCGCCGCACTGGTAACGGATCAGACGCCGGCCCCCTTTGACGCGGACATTCTCGCCGGCCAGTTGGCTCCTTCCAGCATCGGCATGTATCGCCGTGACTTTGCCGCATACGTAGCTTACGCCGGTGCGGTCGCCCAGGCGCTGGACGCGGCCACCTTGGCCCGCTGGCGCGCACATTTAGCGAATGAGACCGCGTTGAGCCCCAACACCATCAACCGGATGTTGAGCGCCGTCAAGCGCCTCATGCGCGAGGCGGCCGTGCAGGGCTATATTGACCGCGAGACCGCGCTTGCGTTTGATCAGATTGCCGGGGTGAGGGCCGTCGCGCTCAAGGATCGTGTCAAGCCGTCGGCGCGCGTCCGCATCGAGCCGGCCGACATGCGCGACGTGTGTGACTCGCCGGACCAAGATCGGCTGATCGGCCTGCGCGACCGCGCCCTTTTGGCGACGTTGGCGAGCAGCGGTCTGCGCGTCACCGAACTGGCCGAACTCACCCTCGCACGCGTGCACAAGAAGGGCAACGGCTATGTGGTTGTGGTCAAAGGCAAGAATGACACGGAATACCGCGAGGCGCATCTGAGCCGTGAGGCATACGGCCACATTCGCACGTGGCTGGACATCCGCCACGTCGACAGCGACTATATCTTCACGGCCTTTGAGGGACGCGGCCAGCGCCTATCGGCGCGGCCGCTGTCTGCTGTAGCGATCTGGCAAATTGTGCGCAAATACAGTTTGGCTAATGGTCTGGCGGATGTCAAGCCGCACGACTTCCGGCGCTTTGTCGGCACCCAACTGGCCCGGACCGACATCCGCAAAGCACAGAAGGCGCTCGGCCACAAACGCATCGAGACTACGGCCCGCCACTATGTCTTGGACGAACTTGAGCCTGGCCTGACGGACGATCTCTATTAGGCGCGCGGCGCGTTCCTGCGTTCGATCAGGGTCCACCCGGCCAGCGCGCAGACCACACCCGCCACACTCAGCACGACCGCGGCCACCTCGTTCGCCTGTCCTGCCCCGGTCATGGGCAGGACGGCATCCACCGGTCCGCGTGGCGTGATCGTGGATGCCGGTGTCCGTGCGGGAACAGCCGTGGGCGTCGCGGCCACAATCGTTATCTGGACCTCGCTCATACGGCCCAACGCGTCGACAGCGCGCACAAACACGCGATGGACGCCGTAGCCGGGCAGGCTCACATCCCGCTGCCACGAACCGCGTCCATCCGCCACCGTAGTAAAGACCATGCCGTTGTCAAACGTGATTTCGATCGTCGCATACGGCGCCGCTTGCCCTTGCACGACCACGCTCTGGTCGCCGCCTGCATTCACCATCCCGCCCGGTGTTTCCACCGCGACCGGAGCAAGCGTGGGCGTCGGCGACGGCGTCGCTAGTGCGGGCGTAATGATGACGTAGGCCGCGATCGTCACCGTCAACGACAGCCCGCCGTCCCCCCTGGCGCGACAGCCGATGTACTGCACGCCCGGTGCGCTGAAGGTAAGGTCGAACCGCCATTCGCCGTCCGGCTCAACCTGCGCCACCCCGACCACCACTCCGCCGGCCAGGATCTCCACCTGGCTCCCGACTTGTCCAGTACCAAAGACCTCCACCACCTCGCCCACTGCGACTGTCAGCGGAATCACCGCGCACGTCGGGCCCGTCGTCGTTGCGGTGGCTGTAACGGTCGGGATGGGTGTGTCGGTTGCCATTGCCGTGGACGTAGCAGTCGGCATAGGTGTCTGAGTCGCGGTCGCCGTAGATGTGGCAGTCGGCACAGGCGTATCAGTCGCGGTCGCTGTTGGCGTGGCGGTCGGCGCAGGTGTATCAGTTGCGGTCGCCGTGGACGTCGCAGTCGGTACGGGCGTCGCCGTAACAGTCGGTGTCACCGTTGGCAGAGCCGCGACCACCACCTTCGTCGGCGCAGGCGTGTCAGTCGCCGTCGCCGTGGACGTCGCAGTTGGCACGGGTGTGTCAGTCGCGGTCGCCGTGGATGTGGCGGTCGGCGCAGGCGTGTCAGTCGCGGTCGCCGTGGACGTCGCAGTTGGCACAGGTGTATCAGTTGCGGTCGCCGTGGACGTCGCAGTCGGTACGGGCGTCGCCGTAACAGTCGGTGTCACCGTTGGCAGAGCCGCGACCACCACCTTCGTCGGCGCAGGCGTGTCAGTCGCCGTCGCCGTGGACGTCGCAGTTGGCACGGGTGTGTCAGTCGCGGTCGCCGTGGATGTGGCGGTCGGCGCAGGCGTGTCAGTCGCGGTCGCCGTG
>CAYJQA010000231.1:912-2581 GCA_964372065.1 uncultured Litorilinea sp. | reverse complement strand
CAGAGCCGCGACCACCACCTTCGTCGGTACGGGTGTGTCAGTCGCCGTCGCCGTGAACGTGGCTGTCGGCGTAGCGGTTGGCACTGGCGTCGCCATGACGGTCGGCGTTACCGTCAGCACCGTCGTAATGGCGACCGACGTTTGTACTGGCGACGTAACCGTGGGCAGCAGACCGGCCGTGACCGGTTCCGGCGTGTAAGTGGCTACTGGTGTCGCCGTCAGCCCAAGCATGGCCGGTGCGACGCGTATGCCCTGCGCGACAAACGCGCCGAGAAACACAACAAGCATGACCACGAGAATGGTATATTTGCCGAAATCGTAGCGCCATATGGAGCGCGGCGTCCGCCGGTCGCGCATGCGTTAAGCCTCACTCTGGTTTGGCGGCTGCGCGGCAGACGGGGGTCGAGCGTCAGGGCCATTCACCGCCGGTTTCGCCCCTGAGGCTTGCGCGCCGGTCTTTTGCGCGTCGGGACGCGGCGAGCGCCGTCCCGGCACGGTCAATCCGCTCCAGTCCACAATCCACTCCAGGGACAATCCAACCGCCACACCGGCCAATAGGCCCAACAAGAACTGACTCATCGCTTAGACAACCTCAGCTCTTTGTACGGAAACACCCACGTGCCGCGGATCGCCAAACGCGACGAGTAGCCACACGAGCGCCCCGGCTCCCGCCACGGCGCTCAATCCGAACAGCCAAGTGTAGCCAGACAGCGCAATCCATCCGCCCAGCAGCGGCGCGATGGCGCTGGCAATCCCCACGGCGGTGTTTGCAATGCCCACATAGGTGGGACGCCGCTCCGGAGTCGAGAACTCCAGTGCAATCAGTGTGCCCGAAACATAGGTCACACCCATCGCACACCCCAATAATGCATAGACGAGTGGCATGGCAGCGGCGCTTGGGGCGAGCCATGCCACCACGAACGTTGCCACTTGCGCGCCTGCGCCAAGCAGAAGGGGCAACTTATGCCCCCGCCGGTCGGCGATCAAACCCGCCGCCAGATTGCCCACCGTCTGGCCGACCAGCAGAATCGCCGTGTACGTCCCCACCGCCCCATCGGCGATGGCCCATCGCTCGACGGCGACGACCGTGATAAAGCCCGTCCCCATCGTGCCCAGTGCGAGCAACATGCGTGCGCCGAGATAGCTGCGGAAGTTCGCATCGAACTCGAGGGTATCCCGCATCATCGGCCATACCGACGGCCGGCGCGCCAGGTCTTTGTCGGGCACTTCCTGCAGCGGCTCGCGCACAAACGCCAGCGAAACCCAGCTGATCGTGATAGCGACCGCGGCAATCGTGAACAACAGCGCGAAGTTGTACGGGTATGGGTGCGTCTCCAGCACGCGGCCGCTATATTGCGCGCCGAGCGCGCCGGCGCCGGTCCCGACAAAGGTGGTCAGCCCAAACATCCACCCCCGCTTCCGCACCGGAAAGCAGCGGGCGAACAAGTCCTGCCACGCTGGACCAACCACTCCTGCGCCCAGCGCGTGCCAGGCATACGCCACGATGAACAGCGCCAACCCTGGGACCGGATAGCGCAGCGCCAGCAGTGCGGCCACCGGCCACAACCAAGTCGGCAGTCGTTCCGTGAAGAAGCCCAGGTTGATGACGACCGGCTTCTTGCGGTCCAGCCGTTCGATGATGCCGGCCGTAAAGACCTGCGGCAGGACC
>CAYJQA010000231.1:0-902 GCA_964372065.1 uncultured Litorilinea sp. | reverse complement strand
GCCTGCCTGAGCCACCATCGCGATCAGGCCAAATGCCAATGGGTTCAGCGTGATCTTGCTTACGAAGAGGGGGATAATCGTCGTCGACGACACAAAGGCAATGCCGAAGAAGAACGCTATCCCGTCGCCGAGATTCGCCGCGAAGTTCCACCGATAGTTGCGCTCTGCATCGGCGGTCACTTCCGGTTCCGGTCGCCATGCCACCGGCCGATCCAAAAGCAGTAGACGCGCCAACACCCGATTCCGTAGCAGCATGCCCATCACCGTCGCCCGCCAAGCGGGTCCGACCCGCCCGTGTAGTTTTGACCTTCATCTTTGTCCAGGGCATAATCGTGGCGACAGCATGTCGAGTCCGCCGCACGTCGCATCGACCGTTCCATTCAGCCGCGCCCCGCGCCAGGTTTGCGCCGCGGCAACCCGCGGGCAGGCCGTCACGTTGATTCTACTACAGGTGGGTGGGGCCGGGCGCATCGCACTTGACGTGTTGCTAAACGAACTTGCACAAGGGAACTCAAGCGATGTCGAGCCAAGCCGCCCTGCCCATTCTGATCACATTGCCCCACGGCGGCCTGTCCGTGCCGCCGGAGGTCGCCGACCGCCTTGCCATCGACGCCACCCGCATCTACAACGAATGCGACCTATGGGTCGACTCGCTGTTTGCGTCTGTGGCCGCGCGGTCGCTGGCCGCCATCAACATGCCCATTGCGCGCGTGCTGGTGGACGCCAACCGTGACCCCGCCAAGTGGGACGACCCTGATGGAGCCATCAAGACGACCACCAGCTACGGCGAGCCGATCTATCGCACTCCGCTCACGCCGAGCGAGCAAGGACATCTGCTCGCCAAGTACTATCGTCCGTTTCATCACGCTCTGAGCGCGGCCATCGCTGTCTACGGAAGCCAG
>CAYJQA010000230.1:6952-8486 GCA_964372065.1 uncultured Litorilinea sp. | reverse complement strand
GTACTGCTCGGTGGTCGTGGCGTAATACCAGAAGAAGTAGGTGACGCCCAGAAAGGACGTGAGCAGGCCGGCAGTCAACCGCCGCGACCAGGTCTGGTCCCGGCGCACCCAAAGGCGGTCGATCACCAGGTAGAACAGCCAGAGCGCCAACAGCGCCCAGAGCGTGCTGTAGCTGGACAGGATCGGGGTCGGGTTGGGGAGCGCATGACCGGCCGCAGTGAGTACGCCGCGGATGCCGTGAAACCAGAGCCAGCCGCCCATGGTGTAGAGCGGATAGCCGGGCGCATTGCTGGGGCGCGCCTGCACCTGAGCATATTGGTGGGTGATGAGGTCGCCGCCATGCAGTTCGCCCGGCTGCAGGCCGGTGTCGAGGGTCGCCGCATAGACGACGGCGAAGATTACGACGACCAGGAGCGCGGTGATACGGTCACCGGCGCGCATAGACTCAGGCATGGTCGTGGGTTGTTATTGGCGTGGAACAGCGGCGCGACGGCATGGGTAGGCGAGACACACCTAACGATTGACAAGTGTTATGGTCGATCTGACGAAAGTTTGCCACACGATGGCGACGAACCTATAATGGGCGACGCAGGTTGGCGCGCAGATGGGCAGCTATCGGCCAGCCGGCGATGGTGGTGGAGTGATGGAGAGGATGCATACGTAAGGACTATGGAGCGGGAACTGCGACACCAGGCACATCTTGACGGGGGCGATTACGCCGGGACGCGGCGGCCATTGATCGGAGTGCCCACGGGGCGCGAGAAGTCCCAGCGGTTCTTCGGGCTTGCCCTGTACATTATGAATCAGACCTACGTGCGCGTGCTGGAGCAACTGGGCGCGCTGCCCGTGCTGCTGCCCCTCGCCATGAGTGACGCCACGTTGCGCGGCACATTCGAGCGGCTGGACGGCATTTTGCTGCCCGGCGGTGAGGACATCGACCCGGCCAACTACGGCGCGGAGCGCCATCCGCAACTGGGGCCGACCGATCACGAGCGTGACCGGACGGAACTGCTGCTCGCCGAGTGGGCGCTGGCCGCGGGGATGCCGCTGCTGGGAGTGTGCCGTGGCGTGCAGGTTATCAACGTTGCCTGCGGCGGCACACTGTATCAGGACTTGCACAGCGAGCGTCCCGACCTCGACAAGCACGACTACTTTCCGCCGAAGTTCGAGCGGTTTCGGATTGTCCACAATGTCGGCGTTGCGCCGGACAGCCTGTTGGCCCGCGCGTTGGGCGATGCGCATGAGGTGAATTCCATGCATCACCAGGGGATCGCGACGCTGGGCAACGGTCTGCGGGCGGTGGGCGTCGCCGAGGATGGGCTTATCGAAGCAGT
This sequence comes from uncultured Litorilinea sp., assembly GCA_964372065.1. GTDB lineage: Bacteria > Chloroflexota > Anaerolineae > Caldilineales > Caldilineaceae > QEUY01. The sequence goes on along the minus strand of CAYJQA010000230.1, from coordinate 7,152 downwards.
GGAGATGCCGGGCTTGCCTTTTGTGCTGGGCGTGCAGTGGCACCCGGAGGAACTGGCCAAGACCGACCCGCACAGCGGCAGCCTCTTCAATGAGTTTGTGCGGGCGGCGGCGGGCGACTGGCGTCAACAGGCGTCGACGCAACCGCACCGGCAGCAATATTCGGCGCAACAGAATGGTCACGGCCCAGACGCCGCGGAGA
>CAYJQA010000230.1:0-6942 GCA_964372065.1 uncultured Litorilinea sp. | reverse complement strand
CTGCGCCGCGCTGTGTCTGAACGCGGTGTGTGCGGAACACCAACGCCCACGGTTGACGATGGTGAGATAGACATGGGCTGCTCTGCGGGGCGGCCCGTGTTAGTTCATGGGGCCGAACCACCGGTACACACCCGCTAACACGGTACAAATGTTCCAGGCCGCTTGGGCGCAAGCGGTCTGATCGGGTATAATGTTAACGTGGTTGTATTGGGCAGCCGCATACAGGTATGAGGGGCAGGTATGGAAGATCAGTTCGACGCCGAGAACGGCGATTCGCTGGAACCTTCGGGGCTAGAGGACACCGCACCGGCGGACGGTGAGGGCGAGGCCATCGACGGCAACGGGTTTGGCGCGGGCACGATTCGCTCTATCGCGATTCAAGAGGAGATGCGCGCTAGTTATCTGGATTACGCGATGAGCGTGATTGTCGCGCGCGCGCTGCCCGACGCACGGGACGGCATGAAGCCCGTTCACCGGCGCATTCTGTATGCGATGTATGACATGGGGCTGCTACCCAACACGGCCTACAAGAAGAGCGCCCGTATCGTCGGCGAAGTGCTGGGTAAATACCACCCGCACGGCGACACCGCCGTCTATGATGCCATGGCGCGCATGGCGCAAGACTTCAGTCTGCGCTACCCCCTGGTAGATGGGCAGGGAAACTTCGGCTCGGTCGACGGTGACAGCCCCGCGGCCATGCGCTATACCGAGGCGAAGTTAGCCCCGATTGCCGAAACCATGCTGCGCGATCTGGACATGGATACGGTGGACTGGCGCGCCAACTTTGACGACAGCCTGCAAGAACCACAAGCCCTGCCCGCCATGCTGCCGAACCTGCTGGTCAACGGGACCAGCGGCATCGCCGTAGGGATGGCTACCAATATCCCGCCGCACAATCTGAACGAGATTGTGAATGCGACTACGTTCTTGCTTGACAACTGGGACCGGCGCACCGAGATCGGGCTGGAAGAACTGATGGCCTTTGTCAAGGGTCCGGACTTTCCTACCGGCGGCATCATCCTGGGGACGGAGGGCATCAAACAGGCCTTTGGTTCCGGGCGCGGACGCATTCTGTTGCGCGCCAAGACGAACAGCGAGGAGATCCCCTATCAGGTCAACAAGACCTCGTTGATCGAGCGGATCGCCGAGTTGGCCCGCAACGGCACGCTGGACCAGATCAGCGACTTGCGCGACGAGAGCGACCGCACTGGGATGCGAATCGTGATCGAACTAAAGCGCGGGGCCGCGCCGAAGAAGGTGCGTAACCGGCTGTTCAAGCACACGCAACTGCAGACGACCTTTGGCGTCAACGCGTTGGCCCTCGTGAACGGCGAACCGGTGACGCTGAGCCTGCGGCGGTCGCTGATCGTCTACGTGGATCATCGGGTGGAGGTGATCACGCGGCGGTCGCGCTACCAGTTGAGCAAGGCCCGCGAGCGCGCACACATATTGGAGGGCTTGCGGATCGCGCTGGAATTCCTGGACGAGGTGATCCGCACGATCCGCGCCAGCGCCAGCGCCGAAGCCGCGCGCACGGCCCTCGTTGAACGCTTCGGGCTGAGCGAGGTGCAGGCGCAGGCGATCCTGGATATGCAACTGCGGCGGCTTGCGGCCCTGGAGCGGCAGCGGATCGAAGACGAGTATGCGGAGATCATGGCGCGCATCGCGTATCTGGAAGATCTCCTGGCGCACGAAGACAAGGTGCGCGGATTGGTACGCGCAGACTTGGCGTGGCTGAAGGAGAAGTTCGGCGATGAGCGCCGGACGTCCATCGCCGCCGACGCCAATGGCGATTTCACCGAAGAAGACCTGATCACGCAGGACAACGTGCTGATCAGTTTCAGCGCGGGGGCATACATCAAGCGGATGCCCGCCGACACCTTCCGGGCGCAGCGCCGCGGCGGGGTGGGCGTCAAGGGGATGGCCACGCGGCAAGAGGACGAGGTGATCAACCTACTGTTCGCCCGCACACTGGACCATATCCTGTTCTTCACGGACAAGGGGCGGGTCTACAGCAGTCGTGTGTATGAGCTGCCGGAGGGCAGCCGCACGGCGCGCGGCGCGCATATCGCCAATATCCTGAGTATGCAGCCGGTCGAGAATGTGACTACGATGCTGGTGGTCCCGGACTTTGAAGCCGCCGAGTACGTGACGCTGATCACCCGCAAGGCACGTATCAAACGCATGGAGCTGAACGTCTTCAGTAATGTGCGCTCGATTGGCATGATTGCGATGGCGTTGGACGACGACGATTCGCTGGACTGGGCGCGCATGACCAATGGGAACGAGGAGTTCATGGTCGTTACCCGCAACGGCAAGGCCCTACGCTTCCATGAGCAGAATGTGCGGGCGATGGGGCGCACGGCCGCCGGCGTGATGGCGATGCGGCTGCTGGACGACGACGAGGTGGTCAGCCTGGATGTGGTGCGTGAGGGCTGCGACTTGCTGGTACTGCACGAACGCGGTTGGGGCAAGCGCACACCGTTGGACGAGTACAACGCCAAGGGGCGCTATACCCAGGGCAACTGGGCGACCGACCATCGCTGGCTGGACGAGATCGGCAAGATCGTGGCGGCGCGCGTCGTGCACAGCAACGATCACGTTACGGTTATGACCGCCAACGGGATTGTGCTGCGAACCGAGGTCGTCGGTATCAGCCAAATGGGGCGCAGCACGCGGGGGGTGCGGGTCGTAAATCTGCAAGACGGCGATACGGTCGCGGCGATGGCGATCCTGACGCACGAAGACCTCAATCGTGGGGTGGACGGCGGGAGTCGCGACGAAGTAGACGCGGTAGACGGCGCGGCGGCTGAACTCTTAATCGAGGAGGACAGCGGCGTGACCGTTGCCGAAGAGGAGGAGTCTGACGAGTAGCGTCGGGCCGGCGCTACCCTAGCCATGACCGACAAGTTCACGCTCCCGGCGCAGGGCCTGGGACAACAGGTGGCCTATCTGGCGCACTTTGACCCGGAAGCAATTGCCGAACACCTGGCGGCGTTCGCCAATGCGGACGGCGGTACGCTGGTGCTTGGCATGGGGGCGGATGGCCGGCTGGGCGATGCCCAGGGCGAGGAAGACGCCGCCGATGCCCTCCAGGCGGCGCTGCGGCTTTGCCGCCCGCCCGTGCGCACGGATTGGTCGCATCAGGAGACGGCGGGCGGGACGGTGGTCATCCTCCGTGTGGCGCGTGGCGCTGAGCTACACAGCCTGTGGGATGGGCGCGTGGTGGTGCGCCGCGGCCATGAGAACCGCGTGCTGGACAGTGGGGACGCCGAGCATCTACTGGCGGCGCGGCCCGCCAGCGAGTTTGAGTTACAGCCGGTGGTGGGCGCGCGCCGCGATGACCTGGACGAAGATGTCATCGATCACTACATGGAGCGCCGCCAACAGCGCAATCCCCGTACGAGCGTTTTGCCCAAAGACAAGCTACTGCAACAGATCGGCGCGCTGGCCGAGGATCGATCGCCGACGGTCAGCGGCCTCTTGTTGTTTGGCAAAGAGCCGCAGTTGTTCATGCCCCAGAGCCGGGCGATCTTTGTCAAGTTCGCCGACGAACAGCCGCGCGCCGAGGGCGGCGGCTTCGGTTATGGACGGCGCGAGGAATTCTTGGGGCCGCTCCCGCTGATCATCGACCGCGCCTGGCGCGTGATCTGGGAAGAGATGGACAAGAAGGCGGTGGTGAAGGGGCTGCAGCGCCAGGAAGTCACGGAGTATCCCTCGGCCCCGGTGCGTGAGGCGTTGGTCAACGCGGTGGCGCACCGTGACTATCGGCTAACCGGGCGCAGTATCGAGATCCGGATGTACACCGACCGTCTGGAGATCACCAGCCCGGGTGGATTGCCCGCGCACATTACGGTCGACAATATCGTGGAGGAGCATTACAGCCGGAATCCACGCATCGTCAATGGCCTGTATCAATGGGGTTTTATCGAAGAGCTGGGGCTTGGCATCGACCGGATGATTGACGACATGGTGAATGCCGGGCACATGCCGCCCAAGTTCGAGGCGAAGAGCCACCGGTTCACGGTGATTCTCTATAACACCCATGACCCCACGCGTGTGGTGCAGACATGGGAACAGAACATGAACGAGCGGCAGATCAAGGCGATCGAGTACTTGCAGCGGAACGGGACGATCACGAACCGCGATTATCGGGATTTGTGTCCGCACGTGGGACCGGAAACGCTGCGTCTCGACCTGGCCGATCTGGTCGGCAAGGGCGTCGTGCTCAAGATCGGCGACAAGCGGGGAACCCGCTACATTCTGAAGTAGGGTGAACCGCATTTTGACCACGCGCAGGGCCGGTGGGCCAATTATCCCAATTGGGATAGTTGGGATAATTGCCAGGCGATCGGGAGGAATGGTCGGAAGGTTGCCGGAGGTGAGACCGGCGCGCCGGGCGGCGCTGACATTTCCCAATTGGGATAGTTTGGGATATTCACAGGGATTGCCGCTGAATGCCGGCGATCCCTGTTTTATGTTGGCGGTGATATGGCGCGGTGCTATACTAGCCGGTAAAGATAAGTGGACCGCACGGCGGTTCCCCAAGGGTGTGTGAAGCGGGTTGACAGGTACATGACAAATCAAACCGACAACGGCAGCAATGTCTATAGTCTCGTGAGCGAAACACCCCCCACCCCGGCGGCTCCGCCGGCGGGGCAGGAGGCTGAGGTGGCGGCTGCCGATCAGCCGTCCATGACCTGGATGCTCCTGCGCGAGTTGGTCGAGACGGTGGTCTTGTCGCTGGTGATCTTTCTGGTGATTCGCCAGGTGGTGCAGAACTACCGGATCGAAAGCACCTCGATGGAGCCGAACTTCCACGAAGGCCAGTTCATCCTGGTGAACAAACTAGCTTACCGAATTGGCGCGCCGCAACGGGGCGACGTGATCGTCTTTCACAACCCGGACAACGTCGACGAGGACTACATTAAGCGTGTGATTGGGCTGCCGGGCGACACGGTGGAGATCGTCGATCAGAGCGTGGTGATCAACGGCAAGGTGTTGGACGAACCGTATGAAATGAACGAGTTGATGCGGGGCAGCCATAACGGGCCGATTGTGGTGGAGCCGGATCACCTGTTTGTGATGGGCGACAACCGCCCGAACTCCAAGGACAGCCGAAGTTTCGGCCAACTTTCGGAAGATCTCCTGGTGGGTCAGGCGTGGGTACGCGTCTGGCCGTTATCTCTCTTCGGTGTTATACGTCATTATGATCTGGAACCTGGAGTGGCCGCAGCGAGCGGTCCCTAGATGGTCCAAGATGCTTCCGCACCGGTATACGTGCGCTTAACGAAGCAATCATGTCATGCGAAAGGTTGAGTAACGAGTTGAGCAGCTGGTCAGAACGTGATCTAAACCAAGTGGTTGTCGAGGCCCTGGCCCGAGTACGCGGTGCGGGTGAAGACAAGAGCCAGGTGGCACAGCCGGTCGCCGCGCTGAGCGCGGAACAGGCGGCGCGGATCATCGATCACACATTGCTGAAACCCGAAGCCACGGAAGCCCAAGTGCGGCAGCTTTGCGCCGAAGCCAAGCAGTATCGCTTTGCCAGTGTGTGCGTGCATCCGACGTGGGTCGGGGTGTGCCGTATGGAACTGGTGGAGTCGCCGGTCAAGGTGTGTACCGTCGCCGGTTTTCCGTTGGGGGCGACCTTGCCCGAAGTGAAGGCCTTTGAGACGGAACGGGCCGTGCAGGCGGGCGCACACGAGGTTGATATGGTGATCAACGTCGGTCGCCTGAAGTCGGGCGACAATCAGACGGTGTTTCAGGATATCGCCGCGGTGGTGAGCGCCGCACATCGCTTTGGCGCGATCGCCAAGGTGATCATCGAGACGGCCCTGTTGACCGAAGAAGAGAAAGTGGCGGCTTGTGCGCTGGCGCAAGCGGCAGGGGCCGATTTCGTTAAGACCTCGACCGGGTTCAGTGGGGGCGGCGCGACCGTGGCCGACATTGCGCTAATGCGGCGCGTGGTAGGCCCCACCATGGGCGTCAAGGCCGCCGGCGGGATTCGCACGGCAGCGGACTTCTGCGCGCTGGTGGCGGCGGGCGCAACCCGCATTGGGGCCAGCGCGGGCGTCAAGATCGTGGAGGAATTGGCGGCGGGCGCGTCCGCGGGCGAAAGCGCGGTTGCCGGAGCAGGGTACTAATGACGGTGCGGGTGCAAGATTTCGCGCTAATGATCGGTCATGCGTGGCGATGTCTGGAATGTCGCGAGGCGCTGTTGGCCAAGCCCGAAACCGTGTGGCTTGGTTACAAGCTTAGCGAGAATCAGCGTGAGCGCATTCGTGGCCTCGACGATGATTCGTTCCACTCGGTTGCCAAGCTGACCGAAGCGACGGGATTGAGCACCCAGGAGCTGGAGGCCGCCATTGAGCACCCGCGGGCAAGGCTGCGCCACCTGGGCAGCACGCGGGGTGACTATTTCGCGCGGCAGAACGGCGACCGCTGAGTTTACATTCACGCGGAGCGGGCGCGTCAGTACCTGACGCGCCCGCTTTCTATTGATAGGGCAATTGACATGAAGCTGATTACGGCCGGGTTGTGGGAGATCGACGAGATTGGCAACGATGTTCACTGCTATTTGTGGGAGTGGCGCGCGGGGTACACGCTGATTGACACGGGGATGCCGAACGATGCCCGCATCGTGCTGGAGGCGCTGATCGCGGCCAAGATCCCGTTTCACGCGGTGCGCCGCATCATCGTCACCCACTGCGACCTGGATCACAGCGGCGGGCTTGCGCAGATCCGGCGTGCGACCCAAGCACGCATCGTCTGCCATGCGGTGGAGAAAGAATATCTGGAACACCCGGCACGGCGGCAGCCCACACCCTTACTGATGCGGGGGCTATTCCGGATCATGGCGCTTTTGCCCGGGTTTAGCCAGCGGCCCGTCACGCCGGATGAGCTGGTCGTGGACGGCCAAGAGCTACCCGAAGGCTTCACCGT
>CAYJQA010000229.1:0-8511 GCA_964372065.1 uncultured Litorilinea sp. | reverse complement strand
GCTCAAGACTGAAGGCAAGAATCCGTTCCAGTTGGATTCTCGAGCGCCGAAGATCGCCGTGCGCGACTATGCGTATAACGAGAACCGCTATCGCATGCTCACGCAGAGCGACCCGCAATCGGCCGAGGCGCTGATGCTGCTAGCACAAGAATTCGTCAACCAGCGGTGGCGCAAGTACGAGGAGTTGGCGAAGACGCCGCAGGAAACGAAATAGCATTTTGCCAGGTTGCCGGCGTCTGCGAACGCCGGCAACCTGCCTTACCCCTTCCCTTGTCCAAAACCTACGAATGGAGCGAATCGAAATGGACCTGACGACCCGCTATATGGGTATGACACTCAAACACCCGGTTGTGCCCTCGGCGTCGCCGCTTTCGCAAAGCCTGGACGGCATGCGCCGCCTGGAAGATGCGGGCGCGTCCGCGATCGTCATGTATTCGTTGTTCGAGGAACAGATCGCGGCGGAAAGCCAAGTGCTTGACCACTACCTTACCTATGGGACGGAGAGCTTTGGCGAGGCACTGAGCTACTTTCCCCAGTTGGCAAACTACAATGTCGGCCCGCAGGAGTATTTGGAGCTGCTGGCGAAGGCTAAGGCCGCGTTGGACATCCCCGTCATCGGCAGCCTGAACGGCGTCTCGACCGGCGGCTGGATTGACTATGCCCGCTATATCGAAAACGCCGGCGCGGATGGGTTGGAGCTGAACATCTATTTCATCCCCACCGAGCCGCACATGACCAGCGTTGAGGTCGAGCAGATGTATTTGGACGTCGTCCGTGACGTCAAGGCCAGCGTGAATATCCCGGTGGCGGTCAAGCTGGGGCCATTCTTCAGCTCCTTTGCCAACATGGCGATGCGGCTGCATGTGGCCGGGGCGAATGCCCTGGTGATGTTCAATCGCTTCTACCAGCCCGACTTTGACCTGGAGGCGCTGGAAGTCACGCCGAACCTGGTGTTGAGCAATTCGACGGAGATGCGCTTGCCGCTGCGCTGGGTTGCTATGCTCTATGGCCGGGTGCCGACCGACTTTGCGATTACGAGCGGCGTTCACACCTATCCGGACGTGCTCAAGAGCGTCATGGCGGGCGCTAACGTCACGATGATGGCGTCGGAACTGCTCCGCAATGGCGTCGACCGCATCGGCGCGGTCGTGCGGGAAGTCACGGAGTGGATGGAGCAACACGAATACGAGTCGATCACACAGATGCGCGGCAGCATGAGCCAAAAGAATGTGGCCGAGCCGGCCGCGTTTGAGCGAGCCAATTACATGAAGGTTTTGGCGTCGTGGCGACAGGACCCGACGGGTTCGCTGAGATAGTCCGGAACCGCGCAGGGTGCGGCGGCGGATGGCGCAGCCGAACATCGACACAGCGAACCACCGGCGACAGCAAGGAGGTTTCAGTATGGCAAAGCGAAAAGTCTTGATCCCGCTAGACGGATCCGAGTTTAGCCGCCAGATCGTGCGGGTGGTACGCACCTTCTTTGAGCCGCAGGATGTCGCGCTGGTATTGTTCCGGGCCGCCTATCCGCCGACCGTGGCGACCGATGTTGCGCCGCAGGATGTCTTTATCGGTAACATGCCCATGTCGGGCAGCTATGACGCCTTCAGCCGCACCCTAGACGCCGAGTTCTCCGAGGCCGCCAAAGAGCGCGAGACCTATCGGGCGCAGTTGGTGGACGAGTTGCGCGCCGAAGCCGACCTACTCCAGAAAGAGGGTTACAGCGTCAATTGCGAGGTTCACTACGGCGATCCGGCGCAGCGGATCATTGACTATGTGAATGACGAGGGCGTCGAGTTGGTGGCGATGGCGACGCACGGGCGCAGCGGGATTGGGCGGCTGGTGCTGGGCAGCGTGGCCGAACGCGTGCTGCGCGGTGTGAGCGTGCCGGTGCTGCTCATGCGCAGCACGCAGGACATTGCCCCGCGTCCTGCGCCCGGCGAAGTGCTGGCACAGTCCCTGGGCCATGCCCGGCAACTGCGGATGACCATTGCCACCGACGGCTCGACTCTGGCGCAACAGGCGCTGGAGGTTGGCGTGGATTTGGCGCAGGCGCTCGGCGCCCAGTTGACGGTGCTCGTGGCCGTATCTGACCGGGAGACTGCCACCCATAGCCAGCAAGTGATGGAACGCGTGGCGGCGTCCGTGGGGATGTTGCAGCCTCGCCCCGCCGTGGTGCCGCTGGTCGGGTATGCGGACGAGATGCTGTTGAAGTATCTGACCAGTCATCCCACCGACATGGTCTTCGTCGGCCCGTTCCAGGACCGGGGCGCGGGTTCGACCACGGCCATCGGCCCGACGGCGCAGCGGCTGGCGCAACATGCGCCCACGTCCGTGTGGATTCACAAGGGACGCAAGGTATCGTTGCAGCGGATCCTCGCCTGTGTGGCTGTGGACGATACCACGGTCGTGGCGGTGGCCGCGCAGTTGGCACGCGCTGCCGGGGCCGAGTTGAATGTGCTGCATGTCGTGCCGCCCACGGCGGCGTCTTACCTGGCCTCGACGACGGCGACGGAGGAGACGATCAACGCGCCGATCTCGGTGGCCAAGGCGCTGGGGCAGGGGACCCACCTGTCCACGCTGATGCAGAACTGGATTACGCAGCTTGAGCGCGAAGGGATCGGCGAAGACGCGCTGCTGCTGGAGCGTGGGTCAGCCGCCGAGGCGATCCTCAAGACCGCGCACGACGGCGGCTATGATGTAATTGTGGTAGGCAGCCAATCGGGGCCGGGGCAGTTCCTGGGCAGCGTGGCGAACAGCGTCGTGCGCTATGCCGAGCAATCTGTCCTGATCGTCCGCACCCGCAGCGCGTAGGAGGCTTCGTCATGCAAAGGACTCAAAGCCAAGTAAACGACTGGATGACCCGCACCCCGCTCACGATCTCTCCCAACGCCTCGTTGGTAGATGCGTATGACCTGATGCGCGAGAACGAGGTCCGCCGCCTGCTGGTGGTCGAGAAGGAGTTGATTGGGATCATCACGCAGAGCGATATCCTGCGCGCCTTGCCCGGCCTGTTGGACGAAGGCGACCGCGAGACGCGTCTGATGAAGGTGACGCGCAAGGTCCGCGATGTGATGACCTATGACCCGGTCACGGTTGACCCGGAAGACACGATTCAGGAAGCCGCCGAACGGATGCTGGAGTACGAAGTTAGCGGCCTGCCGGTGATCAGCGGGGGCCGTCCGGTGGGCATCATCACCGAGTCGGACATCTTTCGGCTGGTCGTGGAGTCGTGGTCCAAGGAGGAGCCCCAATAGGGCGCGGACAAAAGGGAACGACGCCGGCAGTCATCGCCCACGCGACGGCTGCCGGCGTTTTTGCGTCAATGGGCGGATTGGCGTGCAGCCGCGATCAACTCTTGCTTTAGATCCCACAAGCTCTGGGTCAACGACACATGGTATTCGTGCGGGTTGACCAGGCGGCGGATGCCGGGGTCGAGCCGATCCACATCGGCGGCGCGGCGGCGGCGCAACTCCTCCAGGGGCGGCGCGGGGTGCAGGCGACGGCCGTCGCGGACGACCTCCACCTGGAGTTCCTCCAGCAGAGTCACATCGGCGCGGTGCAGCGTGCGGTACTTGGTGTGCTCGCTGGGATGGCGCAGCAGCCAGCTATCCTGCGCGGCGACGTCTTCGCCTTCCAGGCAGAGGAGGTCGGCGGTGGCCTTGCCGCGGTGGTCGTAGAGACGCCACACCCGTTTGGCCCCTGGGTTGGGGACTTTGGCCGGCGTGTCGGAGATCTTGATGGCCGAGTCCCACTGGTCGCCCTCGCGCACCGCGACCAACTTGTAGACGCCGCCCAGCGCCGGTTCGCCCCACGACGTAATGAGGCGCGTGCCGACGCCATAGACCAGCCGGTTGATGAGATGGTCCGGGTCCACGCCGTAGCGCGGGGCCTCGCTGCCGATCTGGGTGATGATCTGCCAGATCACCAGTTCGTCCAGGTCGCCGGAGAGCACAATCGACGTGTCGGCGAAGCCGGCGTCATTGAGCATCTTGGCGGCCTGGATGCTGAGATAGGCCAGGTCGCCGGAATCCAGCCGGATGCCCACGGGGTGATGGCCCTTGCGGCGCAGCCCCTCGAAGACGCGAATGGCGTTGGGGACGCCGCTACTGAGCGTGTCGACCGTGTCCACCAGCAGCAGGCAGTCATCGGGATAGACGTCGGCATAGGCTTGGAACGCGCCCAGTTCGCCTTCGCCCAGGGTCATAAAGAGTTGGACCATGCTGTGGGCGTGGGTTCCTTTGGGCGGCACGCCCAGCGCGTGCGAGACGCCTACGTTGGACGTGAAGACCGCGCCGCCGATGAGCGCCGCCCGTGCGCCGGCATTGGCCCCGCGCTCATGGCCGCGACGAAGGCCGAACTCCAGGATGGGGCGACCGCGGCCGCTTTCGTTGATGCGCGAGGCTTTGGTCGCGATAAGCGTTTGGTAGTTGAGGTAGTTGAGCAGACCGGTTTCGAGGATTTGGGCCATGGCCAGCGGTCCGCGCACGGTGGTCAACGGCTCGTTGGGGTGGACGACGCGGCCTTCGGGAATGGCGCGTAGGCTGATGCCGGAGAAGTCGCCGGCCGCGGCCAACCAGGCCAGGAAATCGTCGGCAAAGAGACGGTCGCCGGTCGCCGTGGTCTGGCTGCGCAGGAAGTCGACTTCGGGCGCGCCGAAATGGGCGTCTTCCATCCAGTCTAGCAGCCACTCCAGACCGGCGCTGATGCAGTACCCGGCCTGGTGCTGGTCATAGTCGGGATAACGGCGGAAGAAATGGTCGAATAGGACTTCTCGCTCGTGCAGGTCCATGCGAAAATAGAGTTGGGCCATGGTGAGCTGATACTGGTCGGTGAAGAGGATGCCGTCCAGCAGGTCGCGTGTCGCGCGGGACATCTCCATGCTCCTTGGCCGCCGTGTAAAGCGGGTCGGGTGCGGCCCGGCTCGATGGCAGCGGCACGGCAGATTGTAACATACCGCGCCGCAAGTCTGGCTGGAAGGGCGTATGCTGGATGCGACTATGGGGGGCGGCGCGACGCCGCGACGGACGAAGCGTGGGCTACGTAGGCGGCTGTACGCCGTCGTGGCGGTCTGCGCCTGGCTTGTGTGTGCATGCAGCCTGCCCGTGGCCCTGCCGGGTGCACAGCGGCCCGTGACGGCGGCGGAATGTCCGTCTGCCGACGCCGATCCCGACGGCTATCTGCGCACCATCTGTCTGTACCTGGTGGAGCAAGGGACCGACGTGACGCCGGCGCGGCCCAACGACTATACGATTAAGCGCGTGGAGGAAGTGCAGGGCGACGGACGCACGGTAGTTTGGGTGTTCCTCAACTGCTGTTATTTGGGCGACATCGCGGTGATCGACCCGGCGACCGGCCAAGTGATCGAATTTCGCGTAGGCGCAAAATAAATGGGTGCATACCGCCTGTGCTACGGGCGGATACTGGGGGTATGTTGCGACGGGTATTCTTCTTGTTTCTTGACGGCGTCGGCTTGGGCGGCAATGACCCGGCGGTGAATCCACTGGCCGCCGCGCAGTTGCCGACGATCACGCGGCTGCTGGGTGGGGCGCGGCCGCTGGCTGCGGTGGGACGGCTGTCGGCGGCGGAGGCGGAACTCGTGCCCACCGACGCGTGCATGGGAGTAGCGGGCAGGCCGCAGAGCGCGACGGGACAGGCCGCCATCCTGACCGGGATCAATGCGCCGGCGCGTTTGGGCGAGCATTACGGCCCGCGGCCGGATGCCCGCGTGCGCGCGGTGATCGACGAAGGCAGTCTGTTTCGGGCGCTGGCCGATGGGGGCCATGCGTCGTGCTTCTGCAATGCCTACCCCCACGGCTATTTCGAGGCGGTGAGTCGCGGCAAGCGGCTGCTGAGCGCGATCCCCTATGCCGCCACCCGCGCGGGCCACACGCTGTACAATCACGAAGACTTGCGCGCCGGACGGGCGATTGCGGCGGACTTTACCAACGCCGGGTGGCGATCACACCTGGGTTATGCCGACACGCCGGTCTATACGCCGGAAGACGGCGGCGCGTTGGTGTGGCGGCTGGCCCAGGACGTGCAGTTTCTGCTGTTCGAGCATTGGCACACGGACCTGTTGGGCCATCGCCAAGACCTGCCGGGCGCGGTGACTGTGCTGGAGACCTTTGATCGCTTCCTGGGCGGCCTGCTGGGCGCGGCGGATCTGGATCAGACGCTCATCATCGTGGGGAGCGATCACGGCAATGTGGAGGACTGCTCGCACGGGAAGCACACGGACAATCACAGCCTGACGCTTGTCCTGGGCGCGGGTCGTGCTGCGGCGGCCGCACGCATCTGTGCGCTGACTGACTATGCGCCCGTAGTGAGGGCATTCCTGGACGCGCGCCTGTAGCACTGAGGGTTGCGATTACTGCTCAATCGTCGCTCGCTGCATCCCCTTCGCCGGGCAGCGAAGACGCGGGGAGCGGCGCGCCGCTCTGCTCGCGGACACGCGTGAGCAGCAGCGTCAAGGCGACCGCGGCGAAAACCGCGGAAAGCCCGGCCACCGCGGGGATGCCGGAGCGCGTATAGAGCAGCGGTGCGACTACGGCGGCGACGGTCATCGCGGCCAATGAGACTGCCGCGCCCAAACTCATAACTTTGGCGCGGTGCGCCGGGACTTGTTCACTCAACAGCGGCAGAGAACTGACGATGGCGAACTCGAACGCGCCGCGCGCCAGCGCCACGCCGAGCACGGCGGGTACGATCCCCACGTCGAGCCACGGGATCAGCAGGTAACCGGCGAGCGAGCCTGCCGTGCCCAAGATGAAGCTGCGCCGTTTACCGATGCGATCGGTAAAGAGACTGACCGACACACTGGCCGTCAAGTCGAAACAGCCAAACAGGAGCGCCACCAGCCCCAACTCGCGCGCACCGAGACCATAGGCAGCGGCGTACCAAGCGCCGTGGATGAGCATGAACTGCATGGCGGCGAAGTAGGAGGCGGCGCTCGCCGCGATAGCGGCATACGTGGAGACGCGGTTTGTGCCCACATCCCGAAAGCCGAAGACGCCGCCGGCTACTGGCGCGCGCGGCGTTGTGTGCGCCCGGCGCTCGTCCGCCGCGCTGGGCAGCACGCCAAAGACCACGGCCATGACGGCCAACCCTGCGCTGAGCAAGAAGAAGGGCGTACGCCAGCCGGTCACAGCGATCAGCCACCCCATGAGCGACAGCCCCACGATGCCGGTGAGCGCCCAAGAATACTCCAGCATCCCTATCCCGCGGGCCCGCTCGGCATAGGGCAGGCGGGCGCTCAGATAGGCTAGGAGCGTGGGCACAAAGGCAGTTGTGCCTAGCCCCGCGAGCACCATCCCCACGAGCGCCAGGGGGACGCTGCTGCTGGCGCCGATGACGGCCATCCCCGCCGCGCTGACAAGAAGCGCGCTGCGCAGGACCAGCCGGTAACCATAGCGGTCGGCCAGTACGCCGAAGAGGGGCGCGACCAGCCCCACCGCGCTGCGGACACCGACCAAGCGGCCTAAGACGACGACATCGGTCCGTAAGCCTGCCGCAAAGATGGGCAGAAACGGGTTGAACATCTGCGTCCCGATGTCGACGAGCAGACGCGCCGAAATGCAAACGGTGATGAGGCGGCCAAAGGACATGCTGCGACCCGGGGTCGGTGGTGGGACAGTGGACATGCGATGCAGCTCTAGTCAGTTGGCAGGCTGCACGCGCTGGACGCGTGCGCCGGGGGGCGGATAGAAGGTGAAGGTCGCGGGGGCGATGGGCTGGTTGAAGATCACCTGGCTAAAGCGCAACTCGCGGCCGTTGGCGTCGCGCCAGCGCAAGGGGTAGGCGTACTCACGGTCCAGCCAGACTTGCAGCGGGCCGGGCGGGAATGACGCGTCGCCGGCCGGGATGACCACTTCCAGCAACATGACCGCGCGGCCGGCGACTTCATCCTGACTGCCCTGGCTGTACGGGCTGCCTCCGCGCAGCGCCGCCACGATGCTGTCGGGCATGCGCTCCAGGAGCGAACCGGCCCCGGCCTCCCCGGCCAAGTCGGCTTGAAAGCCGGCGCGCGCCACCACCGACGCCATACCCAGCGCCGGGGTGTAGACCCAGCCCTCTTGCTCGTTGAGGACGACGATGGTTCCGGCAAAGGCGCCGGGGCCGGAGGCGGTTTCGGTACGGAGACGCAGCGGGCGCACAACCCAGAGTTCTTGCTGTAAGGTCACGCCCTGCACCGTGATGTCTAGCCGGCCCTGCGCCGATGTGACGCGGGCCAGGCGGCGGTCGAGATCGCTCGCCATCCCCGCCGCGCCCCTTTCGGCGGTGAGGGCGCGCCACGTAATGAAGCCCGCGAGGAGAAGCAACACGGCCAGACCGGCGGCGATGAGTAGACGGCGATTAGCTGGCTTTGGCATAGGGTTCGACTCCGGTATCGTTGGCAACTACCGGAGTGTAACACAGGCACGCGCCGCGGGCCGCGGCGCGGTGACATCCAAACGCGTGGACGGGCGGCGGGCGGCGGTTCGTCGTCGTGTGCACCGCCCATGGTGCGCGGCG
>CAYJQA010000228.1:8246-8519 GCA_964372065.1 uncultured Litorilinea sp. | reverse complement strand
CGCCAAACATCTGGCCGAAGAGGGCCACGGCGCGCGCCGGAGTGATACCGCCCATCTGGCTGACGTGCATCCGCATGAAGTCGATCAGCCGGTTTTCGATCAACGGCTGCCATTCGCGCGGATTGTTGAACAACTCGCCCATCGCCTGTGGCGTCGCACATTGTTGGCGGATATTGGCAAACCAGTCGATGTCTTCCGGCGCGAGCGCGTCTTCCAGGAAGTACAGCTTGAGCGGCTCGACATCCTTGGCGAATTGCACGGCGTCGATGGGCT
>CAYJQA010000228.1:0-8236 GCA_964372065.1 uncultured Litorilinea sp. | reverse complement strand
GGACATAGGTGATCATGTCGAGCATGTTCCGCATGTACGCACGCGGGTCATAGTAAGCGCCGTCCGGTGAACCGTCGGGCTTGGGAAGGTTGTCGAGCTTACCGCCGTAACCGCCCATTTGGACGCGGATATAGCGATACCCCTGCTCCATGAACTTGCGGACGTTTTCCAACACCTCGTGTGGGTCGCGCCCGTCGGCGTGGGAATAGACCGCCGCGGCCTCGCGGCTCTTGCCGCCCAACAACTCGTAGACGGGCATGTTGGCGAGTTTGCCCTTGATGTCCCACAGCGCCTGGTCGATGCCGGAGATGGCGTTGTTGAGGACGGGGCCGTTGCGCCAATAGCTGTGGACGGTCGCCATGCGGTACAACTCTTCGATGCGCGCCACGTCGCGCCCGATGACAAAGGGCTTGAGGTGGTGCTCGATGGCGGCGACGACGGCGTGGAACCGCTGCGTGAACGTCGCGCAGCCCAGGCCGTAGAGACCCGGCTCGGACGTGATCACCTTGACGATGACCAGCCGTGAACCTTGGGGTTGCGTCAGGATGACCTGGACATCCTGGATGGTAATGGGTTTAGCCATGACTTTTCCTCGGGAAGCCTAGTGATGGGAAGGCAGGAAGAATTCGTACCGGCTGGGGTCGGCGTAGCCATCCACCCAGCCGGGGGTAATGCCGGGACTCTCCAGCGCGGCTTGGACGATGCGCTTGTTGAAGACGCCCACATAGTCGCTCGCCAAGTATTCCTCGACCGGCATCCAATCGGCGTCCTCGATCTCGTCCTGTTGGATGGCGATCGCCTCGTCGATGGGCGACAGGCGGCAGATGAAGTAGATGTCGGACTTGTTCCAGCGATAGCCGTGCCAGTGGCGGAAGCAGACCAGCGCCTCGAACTTGGCGCGCACGCCGGTTTCCTCATACACCTCGCGCACGACCGCATCGGCGAGATGCTCGCCAGGATGGAGCGCGCCGCCGGGCAGCTTCCAGTAGGGGCGGCTCTTGTCGCGGCGGTGCACTTCGTTGACGACCAGCAACTCGCGGCGGTCGTTGATCACGACGCCGCCCGCGCCGATGAAGTGGGTGGCATACGTCGGGACGAGCGCATCTTGCTGGATGCGATAGAGCAGCGTCAGCCGGTCTTCTTCGCTGTGA
The DNA here is from genome assembly GCA_964372065.1 of uncultured Litorilinea sp. Taxonomy (GTDB): domain Bacteria; phylum Chloroflexota; class Anaerolineae; order Caldilineales; family Caldilineaceae; genus QEUY01. The sequence continues at coordinate 7,085 of CAYJQA010000228.1, read as the reverse complement.
TGAAAGACAAAGCCCGCCTCGGTGGCCGCGGGGATCAGGCGCGCCTGGGCGATGGGCAAGTCGAGCCAGACGAGCTTGAGCGCGTCGGCCTGCCACGTCGCCAGCGAGAGCGCCAGGCGGGCGCGGAATTCGTCTACATCGATAGGGAGCTGCGCCGGGTCAATGGCGACGCCGCGGAACTGGTTGATTTCGTGCGCAAGTAGGTCCATCGTCCCGATTTCCATGAACGGTTAGGCAAGCGGCTGAGCGTAACTGGGCGCGTGGGCGTAGCGGCGCATGTTGAGGCGCAGCGTGATGCTGCGTCCGGCGGGCAGTTCCACCTGGAAGCGGCTGTCGTCGACATCCACGGTCTGCGCCCCGTCGCCCAGCACGGTCGCCGTGGTGAAGCTGTGCTCGCCGAACGCGCCGGCCTGGACCGTGAGCCGCCGCGGGTGGCTGGGGCTGGTGTTGACCAGTTCGACCGTGGCCGAGTCAGCGTCCAGATGCGAGACCAGCGCGGCCACGTCCGCGGGCAGACCGGGGCGGTGTTCGTCGGCGTCGAAGTAGCGCAGGCGGACGTGGAGCAGCCCGCCGTGATAGACGATCTGCGGCCCGCCACAAGTAAGCTGGACCAGGGCTTCGGTGTGCACCGGGTTGACGTCCTGCCAGTGGTGGACGTCCCAACTCTCCGGGTCACCGTGGTCGTCGCGAATCTTGTCCATGCGGCGCAGCACCTCGGCGTATTGCTCTTCGAGGATGCGGCGGGGGTAGTCGGGGTTGCGCCCGTCGAGGTAGCAGTACCAGGGACCGAAGTGGAGGTCATCGCCCTTGCTGCGGCCCGGCGCGACCTCCAGCCACGTGGTCTGCGTCTCCGGGATGTTGTCCAGACGGCGGCGGTCTGCGCCGGCCTGGGACATGTACCAGATCTGGGCGGCGTGATGTGGGCGCATGGGGCGATAGGCGGTCCAGCCATCGTCGGTGTGGCGATAGGGGACCAGGCGTTGCCCGTTCTCCTCACGCCCAAGTTCCAGCAGCCGGTCCAGTTGGCCGCGGGGAATGTCGAGATAGCTCATGTCGCCGGTGAGCAGCACGGCGTTCATGGCCGCGATGGTCAGGGGCTCGATGATGGTCATAAAGCCGTGGGGCCAGCGCCAGCCGTAATAGCCGCCCCACCACTTGCCGCCCAGCGTTTCACCGATGACGCCGTTGGGGCCGACGTTGTCCGGGCACAGGCCGCCGTTGGCCGCGATACGCCCCGCCCAAGCTTCCAGATAGTCCACGACCCAACGGCGGTAGCGGTCCTCGCCGGTGTACATGAAGGCGTGGGCGACCAGGCTGGTGGAGGTGAGGTTGAGCGGCACATCGCAGCGCATCTGGCGCTCGTTGAGCGCATCCAGAATCTTGGCATAGACCGCGTCTTGGTTCCAGTCGGCCTTGCGGACGTGCTCGCCCGTGTACCAGGGCAGGACCTCGGTGGGCACGTCCAGGTCGTCGAAGGGGACGGGGTATTCGGCCAGCACCCAGCGGTGGGTGGTCCAGTCATCCCAGGAATTGACGAAGCGCGGGCCGCGGCTGCCGGTGATGGGCGAGCGGATCATGCGCTTGTCCGCGTCCCAGTTGGGCGCGGTGGGGTCGTCGCCGGTGTAGAAGCCCGCAAAGCGCAGGGCGCGGGCGCGGTCGGGTTCCCACGTGGGGTCGGCGAGACCGAAATAGTAGAAGTAGATGGAGGACTCGCCGTGGTGCATCCAGTCGTAATAGGCGTCAAACTCGCGATAGATCTGGCCGTAGGCCGTGAACTGGCGCGTTACCGCGTCCCACAGGAAGCGGCTGCGGCGGTGCAGGTCGGCGTCGCCGCCCAGCGCATAGAAGAGCGGCCAGTTGTGATAGCTCTCATAGCCGTCGTCGGAGCCGTCCATGCCCGGCCACTCATCGCGCCAGACAAAGGTGCCGTCGGCGCGCGTATAGCGCGTTTGATAGAGCGGCGCGGCGGCGTTCATCACGGCGAACAGATGGCGTTGGCGCAGCGCCCAGTCCGGAAGATGACGGCGGGCGTCGGCGCGCAAAGTCGCAATGGGCATGGGCGGTTCCTCCTGGTGTAGGGCGGGGAGACGCTTGGGCGAGACTACACGGTGAAGAGTTGTTCCACGTCGAGCATCATGGCGTCCATCTCGGCTAAGTCCAGGTCGTCCAGGACCTTGCCGGGCGCACGCGCGACGCGTGTGCTGAAGATGCCGCGGCGGTAGAGCGTTTCCTTATAGACCGCGACGCCGTGCATGCGCTCGAAGTTGATCAGCGGGAGCAACTGATTGTACAGCCGCCGGGCGCGGAGTTCGTCGCCGCTTTCCAACAGATTCCAGATCGCGACCTGCACGTCGGTAGCCTGGCTGGCGGGCATGTTGCCACAGGAGCCGCGGCGGTACTCGTCCAGCAGATAGACGCCGCCCTGGCCGCCGAAGACGCCCTTGCAGGCATCGCCTGCGGCCGCGAGGGTGGCGGAGATCTGGCGCGGCTCGGGCAGGGTCTCTTCCTTGATGTATTCCACGTGCTCCAACTCGCGGCACATACGGGCCAGGAGTTGATTGGACATGGGCGTCCCCGCCGGGCCGGCATAGTTCTGCACGCAAATGGGGATGGTCAGGGCCGCGTTGAGTGCGGCGTAATACTCATAGCAGCCCGCGGCGTCGGGGTGCAGGATGTGGGGCGGCATCGCCATGATGCCGTCGGCCCCGGCCTGTTCCGCATAGCGGCTGAGTTCGACGGCAGGGATCAGATGGCCGTGGGTGGTAGCGGCGATGACTGGGATCTGCCCGGCGGCCTCGTGGATCACGATGTCGAGCCAGCGCCGCCGCTCGTCGTCGGACATGGTCGGGAACTCGCTGGCGTTGGCCGGGCCGACCAGGCCGTGTGCGCCCGCTTCGATGCAGAAGCGAATCTCGCGGCGCAAGCTGTCTTCGTCCAGCGCGTAGGAGTCGGTGAAGGGGGTGACGACAATGTCATAGATGCCTCGCCACGTTGCTGTCATAACAGTCTCCTGTGCCTACTCTGCGACTATTAGTGCGTCAGCCAGCGGTCGAACCACGCAAAGGCTTCGACCTGCATGGGCGCGTCGAACTTGTGGGGGCCGGGATAGTAGCTACACTCGTAGCGGTCGCCCGCGCCGGCCTTGGCGTAGATGGTGGCCAAGATCCGGTCGGCGCGCTGCATCTCCGGCATGGTGAACAGCGAGTCGTCGATGTTGTTCTGCACGAGGGTCGGCAGCGGGACGCGCAGCCCCAGGATTTCGGGGTAGTCCAACTCCCTGGGCAGCAGCGGGACGTAACACATCCACGTGTGGGTGTGGCACTTGTTGAGCAGGTAATCGTGCCACGTGGTCATCATGCCCACGCAGACGGCGCACTTGACGCGCGGGTCCAGCCCGGCCAGCATGACGGTGCGCAGACCGCCGCCCGACAGCCCGGCGCAGCCGACGCGCGACGCATCCACGTCGGGGCGCGCGCAGAGCACGTCCAGGCTGCGCTGGTCCTCGGCGCTAAAGACGCCCGGCCAGGTCGTCCCGGCGGAAAAGAGCGATTTTGCCAGGATGTGCTCGTGCTGGCCGGTCCAGGCATTATAGGCGGCAATGCCTTCGAGGCTTTCCGGCGTAGGGTCGGTCACGCCGTTGCGGGCGGGTTCGCTCACGCCTTCGGCCAGGACGCGGCGGCTGCCGAACGCGAAGGCGTCCGGGACCAGCACGCCGTAGCCGCGCTTGGCGAGTTCGTTGGCCCAGGCCACACCGGCATAGTATTCCTCCTGGTGGGCTACGACGAGGGGGTGCGTGTTCACGTTGCCGCGCACGATCTTGCGTGCGCCAAAGTACTTGAAGCCGCCGTGATCATGCAGCGCGACCACGCCCGGCAGCGGTCTCTGTGCGCCGGCGGGCTTGAGGAAGTACGCTTCGGTGCGCGGGCCGTAGGGCAGTTGCCACGACAATTCTTCGATCTGCAAGCCGTCGTAGATGTAGGCGGCATGGACCTTGACATCGGGGACGCCGCCAGTGTTGGGCTGGGCGAGACGCTCCAGGACACGGCCGCGCGCCTGCGTGCGCCAGGCGTCCACATCGGTGAACTCCGGACGGCGGAAAGAGAGTGCAGCCGGCTCAGTGGACGGGGCCAGCGCGGCGGCCCACGGACCGTAGAGGCCGATTTCGTTGAGCGGATGGTCGGTGGTCATCGGTGATGCCTTTGTGGGGTGGGGCTAGATTTTACCCTGCGCTTGGGCGGCGCGCAGGTGCTCGACGAATAGCTCGTAGAACTTGGTTTCGCTGTTGTCCTCGGGGGCATAGCCAATGATCTTGCGCGCATTGGCGATGCTCCAGAAGGCGTGCGAATTGCCGCTGACGCCGTAGAAGATCTGGAAGGGGACGCCGTTTTCGTCGCGGATGTCCTCGGTTTCGATGCTCTTGACCACCAGTTGGGTCAAGTCGCGGGCGGACAGATAGGCGGCCAATGCCCGCCGCACGCGCACCATGTCGCCGCGCGTGATGGTAGCCAGGTCGGTTTCCCGCGGGCCGCCGATGCGAATCTGCACGTTTTCCAGCGGGCGACCGCCGCCGCCCGCGCCCACGCCCGTCATGACGTCGCCGTGGATCGCGCCCACGGCAAAGACAAAGCCCAGGTGCTCATAGGCCTGTTTGGACCAGCCGTAGAAATTGTCGGAGCGCGCGGGGCCGTTGGGGTCCACAAAATCCATCTTGTGGTCCAGGATCAGGGGTTCGTAGTAGTCGGCGGCATGATTGGAACTGGCGACCACGGCGCGGCGCACGCCTTCTTCCCAGCAGACCTGATAGACGTTGTAGGCCATGCGGACGTTAGCATATTCGGCGGCGAAGCGCTGGTCGGGATTGCGCTCGTCCTGGGCGCGCGTAAAGCCGAAGTGGACGACCGCATCCACCCCGCGGAAGTGCCCACGATAGGCGTCGCGGTTGGTGTCCAGCAAGTCGCAAATCTGGACGCCGGGAACCGGCGCGCCGTGGCGGTCGGTCGTCCGCACGTCCAGCAGCGTCAGGTCGTAACGCTCGCGCAGGGTGGGCAGCACGAGGGAGGCGATATAGCCCGCCGCGCCGGTGATGAGGACTTTGCGTTTGGTCATGACGGCATTCTTTCTAGATTGCAGCGCGGGTCAGTTGCCCGATTCGGTGTCGACGCCCGCAAAGGTGGTTCGCAGTTGCGCCGCGGCTGCATCCGGCAGGGGCGGCTGATGCAGGCTGCGGTAATTCTCTTCCAGGTGCGCCACGCTGCCCGTCCCCGACAGCACAATATCCGCGCCCGGTTCATAGCGGCAGAAGCGATAGGCGGCTTCGGCCAGCGACCCGGCGACGCCGCGCCCAGAAGGCCCGCGGGTCAGGAAGCCAAGCGGGTCGTCCAGGTCGACGGCGTCTTTGTCGATCTGCCCGTGCTCCACCAGTTTGGCGAGCAGCGGCCGCAATTGGTCCGCGTGGGTGAGGGCGCGGCGCACGGCAAACATGATCAGCGTGCCGATGCCCTTGGCCTGGGTGTAGGGAAAGACGCGCTCGCGTGCAGTCTGATTGAGAATGTTGAAGCCGACCATCATCACGTCCCAGCAATCGTCGTGGACGGCGCGGCTCAGGGTCGCGTGTTGGGTATCGGAGCCGAAAGACTCGGTGATGCCCAGGAAGCGCACGGCCCCGGCGGCCTGAAGCTTTTGCAGCGCGGGCACGATCTCGGTGAGGGCGTAGTCGTAGTCGTGGGGCTTGACGCCGTGGAGATGGAAGATGTCCACATAGTCAACCCCTAGACGCTGCAGGCAGGCGTGCACGCCCTGGGTGAACTCCGCCGCGGTCAAGCGCCGGTCTTGGGACGTGACATTCTTCTTGGTGGACAGGATGTAGCGGTCGCGCGGGATGCCGCTAAGCGCCCGCCCCATGATCGGCTCGGTGCCGTAGCCTTCAGCCGTGTCGAAGAAGTTGACGCCCAACTCCACGGCGCGGTGCACGACGGCGATGGAATCCGCTTCGCTGCGTCCGGTCGACTGTCCCAAGCGGCTGTGACCGCCCGCGCCCAGCCCCATGACGCTTGCCACCAGGCCGGTGCGTCCCAATACGATGCTATCCACAGGCCGCTTGTCTCCCTTCCTTCGCTTTCACGTTGTCATTCCGCGCCCAGGGGGCAGCCCGGCAGGCCGAGAAGTCGCTCTGGTCCGGGCGCATGACCCTAACGCGCTTCTCTGTCCAGCATGGTGATGGCGGCGCGCATATAGCCCAGGGCGAAGGCCATCCCGGCGTGCCAGGGCGCGGCGCACGCCGTGCTCGGTGTGTGGTCCGGGATCATGACGCCGTCATAGCCACACTCGCGATAGATGCGGAGCGCGTCGATCATGTCGACGTCGCCTTCGTCCAGGAACGTCTCGTAGTAGTTGGGCGCTTTGCCGTGCACGTTGCGGAAGTGGACATAATGGATGCGCCCGGTTGCGGCATATTGGCGAATGGCCGCATAGACGTCCGCGCCGGGCATTTCGGTGATCGTGCCCTGGCAGAACTCCAGACCGTTGGCGGGGCTATCTACCATGTCCAGCAGACGCTGGTAATAGTCGGGATGGGTGATCAGGCGACCCGTGCCGCGCAGCTCGGTCAAGGGCGGGTCGTCGGGATGGGCGGCGAGCTTGACGCCTGCTTCTTCGGCCACGGGGACGAGTTCCTCCAGGAAGTACTGGAGCCGCTGCCACATGGTTTCCCGGCTGACCGTGCCGATGTTGCCCGCGGGCGCGTGTTCGTCAAAGCGCACTCCCCACACTTCGCCGTTGGGGATGGGCGTCTGTTCCGGCGCGCGGTCGGCGAGATAGCCCACGGATTCGGCTTCGCCGCGGGCGAACGGCCCATGCACGCGGCCCCACACGCCCGCCAGGCTGAAGTAATAGCCCATCACCGGGATGCCGGCCTTGCCCATGTTGCGGATCGTCTGCTTGAGGTTTTCCGTCTGTTGGGCGCGGCGCGGGCCGTCGAGCAAAATCTGGTCCCAGTGACCGGGGTAGAAGTTCTCGATGGCGTGGAGCGTCAGACCGTGATCGGCCACGAAGCTGCGCAGCCCGTTCAGGTCCGCGAAGGACCAAAC
>CAYJQA010000227.1:6969-8537 GCA_964372065.1 uncultured Litorilinea sp. | reverse complement strand
CATCTGGCCGATCTCGCGTTTGCCGGTGATCCGCAGACCAGCCAAGAGCGCCAGATAGACCGCACCGGCGCGCAGGACGATCTGCCAGGCGCTTGCGTCCAGTGTGAACATACATCGCTCCTTCACAGGCGACGCCGCGTGTAGGTATGCCCCGGAACCGGCGCGCGTGACGTCCGTCCGCCCGCGCCAAGCCCTACCCTATTATACTGCGGCGGGGATGGCCGGCGTGAGGAGCGCCCGCCGGAAACAAAAAGCCCTGCCGAATCGGCAGGGCTTCCCGTACAAGGGCCGGGGCGGGCAAGGTGCGTGGGGCGCGCTAGCCGCGCCGCGGCGTCACGACTTTGGCCGGCATGGCCGGCGACTCCTGCAATTTTCCGAGCGCCCTGGTGACAATATGCACCAAAATCTGATGCACGTCCTCGGTCTGGTCAACCGAGCCATTGGGCACAATCACCGCCAGGTCAACCAGCGCGGCGAGAGCGTCTTGTGTCTCGTCCAGCAGTCCGATGGTATACCCTCCGCAGGTTCTGGCATACTCGACTGCGGCGACAATCTCCGGCGGCGCATCGTCCGCGGAGATAGCGATGGTCACGTCTTCCGGGCGCAGCCGGTCCTTGAGCCGCAGCGCGATGCCGTAACGTTCGCCGTCGTCATCCCAGATGGGCAACAGCGGCGCGGTGTTGATAATCGGCGTCACACGAAAGTGGGGGCGACCGTCCGGCGGCGTGGCCTCATGCTCCAGCGCGGCGGCCATGTGCTCCGCTGCCGCCGCGCTCGCGCCGCTGCCCAAGACAAAGATCGTGCGCTGGCGCATACAGGCTTGCTGGAGAACCTGCAACATCCGGTCGATGGTCTCCCAGGGCACAAGCTCCAACGTCAGGTTGATGGCCGTCACATAGTCGCCATAGACGTCCATGAGTAGATTCATCGATTGTGACATGGCATGGGCATCCGTGGGGCAGCGGGTAACGGGAGCGCGCAGAGCTGGGCAAGCCGGCGGGCAGAACGGCGTAGGAGCGCGCAACGACTCGTCGCGGTCAAAGGTCGGCCGGCGTCATAACCTGTGGCGCATGCCGAAGGCCGCCGTTACTCCCGTTCGTGGCGACGCCATGCGCCGTAGGTTGCGGTGCGTGCATGGCGCGGCGCAGGGCCACTGTGAGCATGTGCCCAAGCATCAGGTGAATATCCTCGATCTGCTCGATGTTGTGGTTAGGCGCCACAATGGCGAGGTCCACCAGTTGCGCCAGCGCACCGCCGGCATAGCCGCTCAACCCGATGGTTGTCGCGCCGTGTGCCCGGCCAAACTTGACGCCGTTCAGCACGTTTGGCGAGTTGCCGCTGGCCGAGATGGCAATCACCACATCGCCCGCCTGGAGAAAATTCGCCAACTGCTCGGCAAAGACGTGTGCATAGCCGTTGTCGTTACTGTGCGCCGAAAAGGTCGCCATGTTGTCGTTGAGTGACATGGCCCGCAAGCGGGGTATCCCCGCCAGCGCCGTGTTCTTGCCCAGGTCGCAGGCCATGTGGGAAGCGGTGGAGGCGCTGCCGCCGTTGCCCGGCGATCAACC
>CAYJQA010000227.1:0-6959 GCA_964372065.1 uncultured Litorilinea sp. | reverse complement strand
TGATAAAGACATGCTTGCCATGCAGCCACGCCGCGTAGAGAATCGCGACAGCCTCCTCCACTCTGGGCCACGGGACCCGATCCAAAGATTCCTTCACCTGATTCGCATACTGGCTGAAAATGGTCATACGCCCTTCCTCTCTGAACTGCATCGCGTCTCCTCCCTATCGTTGGCATGGACCGGCCATCCGCGCCGGTCTGCGTCAGCGCCGGCTGAACGGATTGCGCTGCGCTTTGGGCGCGCCGTCGTCCAAGCTCGGAACCGGCGCGTCGTGTTTGTCCACGCCGTTGTGGTGCATCTTGCTGCGTGCGCCGCTTACGGCGCTGTCCGGCACGGCCTGCCGGGGGCGGTGTCCATATTGGATTTGGTCGCCGGCGCGGCCGCCCTGCACGTTGTACAGCACGACCCCCAGCACCGGCACACCCAACCGGGACAGCACGCGCAACGCCTGTTGCATACGGTCCCGTGTCGTGCGCCCGGCGGCCGCCACCAGCAGCACGGCGTCACATTCGGTCGCCAGGATGGCCGTATCCACCAGCGCGCCGATGGGCGGGGTGTCCAAAACGACCAGATCGGCCTGGTCGCGCAGACGGTGCACCAACTCGCGCATCCGCGGCGCGCCGAGGAGCGCCGGGGGATTGCCCGGCAGCGGCCCCGACGTGATGACGCCTAGACCCGCTTGGGCAGCACGCTGCAAGAAAAGTTCCGGCTCGCCGCCGGGTTCCGTGAGGGCCGTCGTCAAGCCCGCCCGGTTGGGCAGGCCAAACAGGTGATGTTGCGAAGGTTGGTGCAGATCGGCGTCCACCAGCACGACCGGCACACCCGCATGGGCCAGTTCCACGCACAGATTTGCCGCGATGCCGGGCCGTCCGTCTTCCAGGGCCGGGCAGGTCACGAGCAACGTGCGCACCCCTTCGCGCCGGACCGCGGCCTGCACGTTCAGACACAGCGCCGCGTACGCGTCGGACTGGGGCGTCCGCTGGGCCGACGCCATCTCAAGGACGCTGCCGCCGGCAGGGCTGCGCGCGCCCTTGGGAATAGCGCCCAACGCGGCCAGGCCAAACCAATGCTGTATGTCGTGTTCGGTCTTGAGCGTGTCGTCGATGAGTTCCAGAAAGTAGGCGGCGGCGGCAGCCAGGGCAAAACCGATGGCCATCGCGATCACCACATTGCGGGACAGATCGCTGTTGAGCGGGCGCTGCGGCAGCGTCGCCGGCTCCACCACCTGTAGGACGTTGGTGGACGGCCGCCGCGAACTCTCCAGCAACGACGCATAGTTCGCCTGGAGCGAGCCAAGTTTGGTCCGCAGCGCCTCGACCTGCGTGCGTGTGTCGGCGATCTGCCGGGCGCTAAACAGTCCGGCCAGGTCTAGCTCCAGCCGTTCGATCTCCGCCTTAGTATCGATGATCCCCTGCTCCAACTGGGTCAGTTGCTCTTCGATGAACTGCTGGCGTCCCTGCTGTGTGCTGGCGCCTGGGCTGCGCAGGATCAATTGATCGGCCAGCGTTTGGGCGACAATCTGCGCGCGCGCGGGGACCGTGTCCACCACGGCGATCTCTAGAAACTGGGTGGTGGCGATGTTCCGCACCGCATACTCCGGCAGCCACTCTATCCCCAACGCCTTCTTGACCGCATCGCGCAGCGTGGAACGCTCGGCCATGCCGGCATAGGCCAGCGCCAGTTGACTGGCCATACCGAATTCGCCGCTGTTCGGATTGGGGTCGAGCAGCGCGGTGCCGACCATGAGCGTCGTGGTCGACTGGTAGACCAAGGGCTGTTGGCGCGTGTAGATGGCGCTGGATATCCCCGCCAACAGGGTACAGGCCGCCAGCAGCCACCACCATCGGAAGAGCGGCTTCAGGAGTTCGCGCAGTGCGACCGTGTCGGCGGTGTTGGGACGTTGCATCTCTAGCGAATCCATACGGGATCCCAATCCTCCCACTCATTGTTGCTGAGGTTGCGTTGGTTGCTGCCGTCGGCGTTCATGATCCAGAGCTGCCGGTGTCCCGTATCGCGGTTGGAATAGAAAACGATTTGGCTGCCGTCCGGCGACCATGACGGGTGCTTGTCCCATTCCCAGGCGTTGTAGGTGAGCCGCTGCACCAGCGTGCCCTGTGGGTCAACCACATAGATCTCGTCGCCGTCGTAGGCCGTGCTGACAAAGGCGATCTGGTCGCCGAGGGGTGACCACGCCGGGTCATAGCTCGTCGCGTTGTCGAAGTTGGTGATCTGGCGCGTCGTGCCGTAGGTGTTCGAGTAGACCTGGATCTCCAGGTCGCGCTGGCCGTCCGCTTGGACAATTGCGCGCTCGCTGCCGTCCGGCGAGTTAGCCAGGTAGCGTTCCCCTGCCAGCGTAAGCAGGCGCGGGTCGCGCACCAGCGCCAGGATCACACCGGTCGCCGGGTCCAGGGCCCAAGTCTCTTCCATGCCCGATCGGTTGGAGAGAAACAGAATCTTGCCGCGGAACTGGTCCAACTCTTGCGCGTCGACCGGCGCGGTCGGCGTCGGCGAAGGCGTGGGCGAGAGTTGGGCCGCCGGGACGATGATGGGGATCAGCGTCGGCGTGGGCGGCGGGACCGGCGTGATCACCACCAAGTTCCAGGGGGTGGGGGTCGGCGTGCCCGTGGTCAGCGCGGCTGCGTTGCGCTCCTGGATCACGGCTACGGCCGTCTCTGCGTTGGCCGGTGTGGGTGTGGCATAGGCATAGACCGCATAGACGCCGTTCCACGGCATGGTCGGTGTGGGCTGCCCGTACTGCGCCGCCGCCGTGGCCGCGATCACCTGCGCCGCCGCCGTAGCCACATTCTCGGCGGGCGGCGATGGATAGATCAGCACCGGCGTCACATAGGCGGTCGGAACCGGCGTAAACGTGCCGGTCGTCAAGGCGACCGCCGTGGCATACTCCACGACCGCGGTCGCGGTCGCGGCATTGGCGGGCACGGGCGTGTTCAACACCACGGCCGGCAGGCCCGCCGCCATTGCGTTCGCCTGGACCGTCGCCAGATTCTCCGGGAACGGCGTCGGCGTCACAATTTCATAGGGCAGCGGCGTGGGCGTCCCAAAGAGCGCCGCATCCGCGGTCGCGGTGGCCGCCTCCGCCACCACGGTCATGACGTTGGCGGGCAGCGGGGTCAGCGTCGCCACCATGACGGCGCGCGTCGGCAGCGGCGGCGGGGTGGGCGGCGGCGCGCCGGCGCTCACAATCAGCGCCGGCGCATAGCCCCTCGACTCGGAGCCATAGCCGCTGTCCCAGCCAAAGAGCACATTGTCCCCGTTGGTGGAAGCCATCAGGCGCAACGTGAACGAAGTGGCCCCGTCCAGGAGTTGCTGCTCCAACCACCGGCGCACGTTCGCGTCCAGTTGCCATTCGTTGACCGTGTCAACGCCCAGGTCGGTCGGCTGTAGTTCCGGCAGCAGCGTGATGGCCGCGGGCGCGCTAAAAACGGTCAGGAAATCCGCAGTCGCCAAGTCGGGCAGGTTCGACTCGGCCACAAACTGCACGACCCAGCGGTTCGGCGTGTCCGGTCCGATGCCTTCGCTGCGCAGCCCGGTCAGCCGCAGCGTCGCCGCCTGGATGGGTGCGCCGCGCGCCACCCGGGTCAGGTCGAAACGCGCCGCCGCGACATAGGCTTGGCCATTGTACTGACCGGCATAGAGGAACGAATCGCCGATCTGGCGCGAGTTGGCATCGTCGCCGACCCACCAACCCACCTGGTTGCTCTTGGGCGCAAGCGCCACCACCACGCCGTCCGGTTCCGGGGTCGGCATGTCGAAACGGTCCGTGACATTGACCGGCCCCGCATTGGGAACGCCGGCCGGCGCGTCGTGCGCGGGCGTGGGCGTCACGGTGGGCAAGAGCGCAACGTTGGCGGACGCCGGCATCGCGGTCGGCGGGGCCACGGTTGGCTCCGGCGTGACGACCGGCGTCGCCGCCGGGGTCGCGCTGATCCACGGCCAGTTCGGTTGGGGACGTACACCGGCTAGGGTCGCGACCGCGGCCAGGAGCAGGGTCGCCAAAGCGATGCCGGCCAGCCGCCAACCGTGACCGGGCGCGCGCCGGGTCGCTTCACTGTCGCTACCGTGGGATTGCACCGCGCCGGCTTCAACATAGAACGGGCACTCGGCATAGCCCACGTCAAGACAGAACGACGACTGGTGTCCCACGGGTGGGCGGTGCTTCTTCTTGGGGCTGGCGCACACATGCGTGTCAGTGGGATAGCGCGCAACCACGGACGGGTCTTGGCGCAGTCCCAGGTAGGGGCAAATGTGGGGTCGCGCGGTGGGAGTGATGAGTTTAGTCGTTTTGATGCCTGTGGTCATACCTTCGCAGAAGCTCCTCCGCGGCGGCAGCGAGACTCGCCATGATCGGAACAGCAGCATTCCCTTCCAGCAAACGGCGCAACTCCGGCCCTTGCCGCCCGCTCTGCACCAGCAGACTAGGACAGCCGGCGGCCACGGCAGCCGCATGATCGGTGATGGCGTCCCCGATCATGACGCAGTGCGCCAGGTCGAGCCGGAACCATTGGGCGGCCTGCCACAGCAGTCCAGGCTGGGGCTTGCGGCACGCACACCGTTCATCCGGGCGATGGGGACAGACAAAGAAGGCGTCGATCCGGCCGCCGTGAGCAGCCACCTCGGCGGCCAAGCGCGCATGGAGCGCCGCGACCGCCTGCGCCGTGACAATCCCGCGGCCGATCGCCGATTGATTGGTCAACACGCAGATGGGGATCGGCAGCTCGGCCAGCCGCCGGAGGGCGGTCAGCGCGCCGGGAAGCAGCTCTACCTCCGCCCAGCACTTCACATAGTCGGCGCGTTCGCGGTTGATCACGCCGTCGCGGTCCAAGAAGATCGCTTGCAGCATCGTGACAGCAGGGCTTGACAGGGGGATGCAGATGCACGCCGCCTAGGCGCGGCGATAGTTGAAGATCACCTTGGAGCCGTCGAACTCCAGGTTGAACGGCAGCTCGGCCAGCTCCTTGAGGGCGACGCGCACATCGTCCTGCTTATGCGGGGGCACATAGAGCAGCAGATAGCCCCCGCCGCCCGCCCCCGTAATCTTGCCGCCGAGTGCACCGGCGCGCCGCGCCCGGTCGTACAGGTCGTCCAGGCTGCCGTTGCTGACCCCGCTCGCCATCTGGCGCTTGAGCTGCCAGCCTTCGTCCAGCAGACGGCCCAACTCGTCGTACTCGCCCGCTTCCACGCACGCCCTGGCCTCCAGCGCCAGCCGTTTCATTTCGCGCAGGACCGGCAGGCGGTGGGGCATGTTCTGCACTTGTTCGGTCAACACCGAGGCGGCCTTGCGCGTCACGCCCGTAAAGAAGAGCATAAGGTTGCGGTTAAGCCGGCGCACTTGGTCCGGTTCCAGACACAGCCGGTCGACCTGAATGCCGCCGGAGCGGCAGAAGCGGATAAAGCGTTGGCCCCCATAGGCCGCGATGTATTGGTCCTGCACGCCGATGGGCTTGCGTAATGTGTCGATCTCGATCTCACAGGCCTCGCGCGCCAACGTTTCCAGTTCCTTAGGCGTCCCCAGATAGGCATACATGGCGTTCAGCAGCCCCACCGTGACCGTGCTGGACGACCCCAGACCGGCCCCCTCCGAAGGAATATCGGCCATGGTCGAGATCTCGACCCGCTTGGTGATGCCCGTCTTACGGAGGCACTCGCGGACCAACTCATGCTCCAGGTCGTCCAGATCATCCACCAGTTCGGTCTTGGTGTAGCCGACGCGGATGCGGTCGTCGTAGCGCTCCTTGATGGTCACATAGATGTACTTGTCGATGGCGCAGCTGAGGACCCAGCCTTCCTCCTGCAGGAAGTATTCCCGGAAATCCGTGCCGCCGCCCAGAAAGCTGATGCGGAGCGGCGTTTGGGTGATGATCATGTGCGGTCTCTTTCGTCCTCGGTCGATACGTCGCTCGATACGCCGTCCGTCAAGATAGCCCAAACGGTGTCGCTCACGGCTGATAGTCCTCATCGCCTTCACGGCGCAGCCACCGCACCAGCGCGGTGCGCCCCGCCTCACGCTCCGTCCACTGCACAGACGGGGCGGTTGCTGCGTCCCGCTTGGTGGGCAGGGCTGCCCGGACCGCGCGCCGCAGCAGGTCGCCCCAGCGCCGGGTATACGCCAGCCACAGACGGCTTGACTCAGACGGCACGCCCGACCAGTGCGCCAGCTCTTGCCGGGGCGGAAAGCACATGCGCACCGCCAGGGCCGTCTTTTCCATCACACTCGTCGCCAGTCGCCAGCGCCCTACATTGCCCGACCACGGCCCTTGGCGATCGTCGACCAGCCCCAACACGCGGTGAGTCGCCCACAGCAGCAGCCGCTCGTCATAGTCAACCGGGCGCAGCCGCCGCAGTACTTCCGGCGGCGCTTCTACGCCCAACAGTTGCCGGGCCGACAGCAGCGCCAGATGCACATTGCGCGCGCAGCCCCATTGCTCCGCCCGCCCGCACACCGCATCCCAGTCAAGCCCCGCGCCGCAGTTCTGGATGACCCGTTGCAGGTCGCACAGACAGCGCAAGCCAAAGCGGTCAAACACATGCTGAAAGGTCATGTGGAGGCAGAGGTGCACCACCGTATCCACCGCCGACAAGGTACACACCGGGATCCCGGCAAGCGACACCGCGACCGCCCGCTCCCATAGCCCGTCCAGGTCGATCCGGAACGGATCGCCGTGGCTGACCAATGCCCAGTGCAGCTCGAATTCCACCGGGTGGCTTGGATGCACATACAGATCGTGGTGCAGCGTCTCCGGCGCGCCGGTCTTGATCGCTGCCGGGGTGTAGCCCAGGGCATGGAAGAGGTCGCGCGCGCGGTCCACATCCGCGGCCTTCACCAGGAGGTCCACATCGCTCATCAGGCGCAAGGCAGGGTCACGATAGACGGCTTGGGCGAGATACGCGCCCTTGAGCACAATCACGGCGATCCCCGCGGCCCGGAGGTGTTGCAGAAC
>CAYJQA010000226.1:0-8539 GCA_964372065.1 uncultured Litorilinea sp. | reverse complement strand
GCCTATGACTGACCCGCCCAGGATCACAGTCGATGGCTCGTCGCCCGTGTCTCGTTCCGAATATGTTCACCGGAGGCACTACCTACCATGAGCGCCAACTCGCCCGTTCGCTTCATGGCCCTCGCCTGGCTGCTCGCGCCCGGACTGGCCCTACTATGCTTCCTCGTGGGTGTCTCGCCTGTGCAGGCGGCAGACACGATTCTCTACGTCGACCGCGCGGCCGGCGGCAGCAATGACGGCAGTTCGTGGCCCAACGCCTATACCACGCTCCCAGCCGCCCTGGCGGCAGCCACCAGTGGTGATGAGATTTGGGTGGCGAGCGGCGTCTACACGCCGGGCGTGAGCCTGGACAGCAGCTTCGTGCTCACCGACGGCGTCGCGCTCTATGGCGGTTTTGCCGGGGGCGAGACGAACTTGAGCCAGCGCGACTGGCAGGCGAACGTCACCGTGCTCAGCGGCGACCTCGCCGGCGACGACACCTTCAAGACATCCACGGGCGTCGTCACCGACACGGTGGGCATCCAGGGCAACAATGCCCACCAAGTCGTCATCGGCAGCGGCACCGACAGCAGCGCCGTGCTTGACGGCTTCACGATCACGGCGGGCAACGCCGCCGGCGCCTTTGTTCCCCCCTGTGGGCCGGCGTGTGGCGGGGGACAGTATAACGAGGGCGGCAACCCCACCCTCGCCAACGTCACCTTCAGCGGCAACCGGGCTGCTTTCGGCGGCGGGATGTACAACATCGGCGGCAGCAGCCCCAGCCTCGCCAACGTCACCTTCCGTGACAACGTCGCCGCTTTTTATGGCGGCGGCCTGGCGAATTACGACAGCAGCAGCCCTAGCTTGACCCACGTCAGCTTCAGCGGCAACCGGGCCGCGTTTGGCGGCGGGATGACCAACATCACCAGCAGCAATCCCAGCCTGGTCCATGTCACCATCAGCGGCAACCAGGCCGATTGGGGCGGCGGCGGGATGTACAACATCGAGAGCAGCCCCACACTCACCCATGTCGTCTTCACCGGCAACCGGACGATCTTCCTGGACGGCTTTGGCGGCGGGATGTTCAGCTACTACGGCGCGCCCCGTCTGGTCAATGTAGAGTTCAGCGGCAACAACGCCGTCCGGCGCGGCGGCGGCATGGACAATGACCACAGCAGTCCTAACCTCACAAACGTGACCTTCAGCGGCAACGCCGCCAGCACGGGCGGCGGCATGGCCAACACGGCCGGCAGCCCCCTGCTCCAGAACAGCCTCTTCTGGGGCAACAACGCCACCAGCGGCGTCGGCATCTACAACGACCTGACCAGCAGCCCCACCATCCGCTACAGCCTGGTGCAGAGTGGGCTACCGGCCGGCAGCATCGACGGCGGCGGCAACCTGGACGGACTGACCGGACCCCAGTTCGTGCGCGACCCTGACCCCGGCGACGCCGATTGGTCCACACTGGCCGACAACGACTACGGCGACCTGCGGCTGCACGCGAACTCCCCGGCGATTGACGCCGGCGACAACGACGCCGACCTCGACGGCGCACTCCCCGGCCTAGCCACCATTGCCGGCGTGCCCACCGACCTGGGGGGGCAGCCGCGCTTGGCGGCGCTCCGCACCGCGGTGGCCGCGGTGGACCTGGGCGCGTATGAGACGGCCAACCAGCTGCCCGGCTTCACGTCCAGCCCGGCGCTGACCGCCACCGAGGACCAGCCCTACGTCTACCTGGCCGTCGTCCTCGACCCCGACCCGCCCCTCGGTGCGAGCCTCACCTTCTCCGCCACCAGCCTGCCCGCCTGGCTGACTCTCACCGACCACCAGGACGGCACAGCCACGTTGGGCGGCACGCCTACCAACGTCGAGGTCGGTCTACATGCGGTGGCGCTCCAGGTGACCGACCAGGGCGGCGCTGTGGGCGGCATGTCCTTTACCCTCGCGGTGGCCAACGTCAACGACACGCCCACCTTCACGTCCACGCCGGTGACCACCGCCACGGAAGACAGCCTGTACGCGTATGCCGTCACCACAGCCGATATTGACGTGGGCGACAGCCGCACCCTGACGCTCACCACCGCGCCCGCTTGGGTCACGCTTAGCGACCACGGCGACGGCACTGCCACGCTTAGCGGCACGCCCACCAATGACCTGGTGGGAGTGCACGCCGTGGAAGTGCGCGTGGAGGATGCGGCGGGCGCGCTTGCCGTCCAGTCGTTTGCCATCACGGTCGGCAACACCAACGACGCGCCCATCTTCACCTCGTCTGCGCCGACCGCGACGATGGTGGCCGCGCAGTATAGCTATACCATTACCACCGACGACATCGACGTGGGCGACACGCGCACCTTGACTGCTACCACTAAGCCGGCCTGGCTCCAACTGACGGCGGCGGGCGACGGCGGCACGTTGGTGGGGGTCCCACCGGCTGATGCGGTGGGCAGCCATCCTGTGGTGCTGCGGGTGCAGGATGCCGGGGGACTTGTGGCGGAGCAGAGCTTTACGGTCGTCGTCGCCGCGGCCCCCATCCAGACCGGCGGCATCGTAGGCTTGATCTACGTGGATAGCGACGGCGACGGGCAGCAGAATACCGGTGAACCGGGCGTACCGGGCGTGACCGTGACGCTGGAGGATGTGCCGCTTGGCGTCGCGCGCGCGGCGCTCGTGGGGCAGACGGTCACCGATAACCAGGGCGACTACGCGTTTACGGAGGTGCCGGTGGGTGACTATATCCTGCGCTTCACCGTCCCGCCCGGCTTTGAGCTGCCGCCAACGGGCACGCTCGAAGTGACGGTGCGCGCCAACCAGGTGACCTTCGTCCCCGGCTTTTCACTGTCCCCGCTTGGCGACCAAGTGGACAATGCGCTCTACCTACCCAGTACGCGGAAGTAGGCACGCAGCCGGCCCGGGCCTTCTTGCGGGGCATATGGGACCAACGGGAATGGTCTGCCGTGGCAGGCGCACAGCGCCGTGCCTGCCACGGTTCAAGACCAGGCGGCATACGCATCGGTGATAGATGGAGAAGACTGCTGCTGTGAAAATCGGGTGGACTGGCGCCGCATCTCGCATCGAGCAGCATTTCCCGACCTAACCTACCAGGAGATGCAGCCAAGCGGCCTATGATCACCGGTTGGCGTAGCAAGTGACCTGTGGGATAGACGGATACATCCCTAGCCCCTGCTGCGCGTACCAGTGGAAATCTGCTTACAGCGACTTTCTGGAGTGGCTGTCACCGCGGGCACGAATTGAGATGTCAGCACGTCCTAGGGCCACAGCCACAAGCCGTCACAGGCGAGGGCCGTGCCCGCCGGGTACGCGCTGTGATACACCGTCCGGTCGATCTCGCCGATGGCATGCAGCCCCACTTGGACCGGCCCGTCGGCCGGGAAGGCCGTCTCGCCCACCAGATACCAGGGACCGTCATCGCCGCGGCAGAGGCCGCGCACCCGTGTCCCCACCCGCTCCAGGCGCAGCCAAACGCGGCCCGCAGACAGCCGCCCGCGGCCAAAGACCCAATCGTGGTTGTCCAGACACCCCTCCAGTGAAACCTCATCCTGGCCGCGGATACCGATCCCTAACCGAAGATAGTTCTCGCCACCGCGCCACAGCAGCAGCCCACCCAGGCCGGGCCGATCTGCCTGCGCCGGGCGGCAGACCGTCTGGATGGCAAAGTCTCCCTGCGCCGGGCGGCGCAGCCGCGGCGCGGTGCGGTTCATGTACCACAGGTCGCGACCGTTGGCGGCGTTGAGGATCAGCCCGCCTCCCTGCATCTGATAGGCACAATCTTCCATCGGGTCGTACCATGTCCAGCCATCGGCGGACAGGTCACAGGGTGCAGGCAGGGCCGCGGGATCCGCACCGGGAAAGGCCGGGTCAGGTACCGCGGGTCTCAAAGTCCAGTGCTTGAAAGGCCCGCGGGCCAGTTCCGGACGCGCCGCTTGATAGTCGCGGCAGTACGCGGCGAAGGCCGCGGAGTCGTCTAGCGCCACGTCCAGCGCGCTCAGCGCATCCACCAGCACGGGGCGACCAAAGAGCACATAGCAGGAGCGCATCCGCGGCGCCAGGTCCCCGGCTTCCATGATCGCCAGCGCGCGCGCCAAATGCGCCACGGCCGCCGCGCGGTCGCCTTGCGCCACCAGCACCCGCGCCAGCCAAATGTTGGCCTGGCGTGGATGCTGATCTTGGGGAACAGGATGAGTGAAGGAGGTCGTCGCCCTCGGCCAGTCACCCGAAGCGGTATGGACGATGCCCAGACCCATTAGGAGAGGCACCAACCAGAGATAGGTTCCGCGGGCTACCGCCGCAGGCAGCAATTGTTCGAAGCAACTCTGCGCCGTCGCCAAGTCGCCCAACATCAAGGCAAGGGATCCGCGCTCCTGAGTGTACCGATCGGTGCGTACCGGGTCGCCGACTTCGCGGAACGCCTGATTGGCCGCGGCGAAACAGGCCAGCGCGGCCGCATAATCGCCTTGGAGGTGGCGCGTGATGCCGCGCGACTGAAATACTTCGCCGAGCGCCCAACGGTCTCGATGCCGGGTCATCATCTCTTCCCGCCAGGCAGACCAGGACGCCAATTCCGCCTCACGCTTCCGGCGGAAGTACATCTGCGATACCCCGGCGTGAACGGTGCGCATCTCCGGCGCGTAGGGCAGGCTCTTCACAAACGGCGCGACCTGTTCCATGATCTCGCAGAAGCGTTCCGGCTGGCGCTTGTTGATATAACTCCATGCCAGGGAGCTGAGTAGCATGGCTGCCTCGGCGCTTGCCATCTCGTCGGGCCGCAGCCAGGCCAACACCGTCTCGCCGGATGCAATCGCCTCGTCCTCGCGGTTCTGCCAGTTGAGCAGTTCGCCCAGCCAACACGCATAGCGCGCCAGCCGCCGCGCCGCAAGCCCCAGCCCCCGCCCGTACGCGATGGCCTCCCGAAAACAGCGTTCCGCCTCGGCGAACTGACCGGAGCGCCCGAAGACGCTGCCCAGATTCGCCAGCGCGGCCAGCCGCCATTCTGCGTGCTGCTCGGCGCGCTCGCCGTCGGTCCCAACCACCGACGCCAACAGATCGAGCGCGCGCTGATAGTAGCTGATCGCGCCGGAGTTCAGATGAACCTGCCGAGCCTTGTCGCCCGCCTCGAGCAGATACCCGACCGTCTTGTCCACCTCCCGGCTGCGGCCAAAGTGGTAGGCGAGCAGTTCCACGCGGTCAGCCAACGCATGGCCGCTTTCGGCCTCCAGCAGTTCACCCACCTGCCGGTGCAGCGTTGCGCTGCGCGTGGGCGGCACGGTCTGGTAGACGGCCTCCTGCACCAGCACGTGGCGGAACGCATAGATCGGCTCGGGGATCACGCGTTCCTGGTAGAGGATCGACCGTTCGGCCAGGTCGTGCAGAGCCGCGTCCAAGTCCACATCGCGGACCAGCCGATCCAGCAGCCAGCGGGGCACCCGCCGTCCCACCACCGCCGCGCGCTGGAGCACCTGCTTGGCCGCGGGCGTAAGGCGGTCCACACGATCCAGGACAACGCTCTGCACGCTGGGCGACACCGCCGCGATCGTCGGGGACGCCGCCAGCAGCCAGCCACCGTCCGCCCGGCGCAGCGCACCCGCGTCGATCAGGCTGTAGACGACCTCCTCCAGGAAGAATGGATTGCCCTGACCCTGGGCCAGGACCGGCGCAACGACCGCTTCGGGCAGCGCCGCCTGGTCGAGCAGACCTTCGACCAGGGCGCGGCTCTGCCGTGGCGTCAGTTGGGGCAGGGACAACTCGGTGAACGCGTCGGGACACTTGTCGGCCGCCAAGGCTACCAGTTGCGCCGAGCGATGTTCGGGATAGGGCCGATAGGCTGCGAGCAGCAACAGCGGCGCTTGCGGCAAGCGCGCCAGCAGCCAGGCCACCAGGTCCAGCGACAGCGCGTCGGCCCAATGCAGGTCCTCCAACACCAGCACTAAGGGTCTACGACGAGCGAGCGCGGTCAAGAACGCGCCCAGCGCCTCCAACGTCTGGTAACGAATCTGCTGGGGGGCAGCCATGTCCAGATAGGTGTCCCAGGTCGTCCCGAAGTGCAGCCCAAGCAGATTGCCCAGCGCCGGCCCCATATACTCGGTGACTGCCGCGTCCACTTCGCCCTGCGCGGTCATTTCCTGCACGGTCGCCGCCAACTGCTGGGCGCGGACTTCCGCTGTGTCCAGCCAGCTCCAGCCAAAGTAGCCGTGCAGCAGGTCGATCCACGGCGCATAGGCGGTCTGCTCGGAAAGCTCAAGACTGCGCCCCTCCAGCCATAACATGCCCGGCGCGCCGGCGGGAGCCTGGTCCCGCAACTCGGCAATCAGGCGCGACTTACCGACGCCCGCTTCTCCCATCAGCAGGGCGACTTGCCCTGCCCCGGCGTAGGCCAGCGCCCGCGCCCGCGTGAGCGCCGCCAGTTCACGTTCGCGGCCAACCAGCGGAGCGCGCAGACCTTCGATCCCGCGTGTCTTGTGGGCCATGGGGCGCGGTCGCGTCAACCTGTACGCGTGACTGCGCGTGGCCGCGCCGGTCACTGGCGTATACTCAAATGCACCCGTACTCTGCCGGTAGGTCGCCTCACCCACCAGGATGTCGCCGGGCCCGGCGAGACCCTGTAGCCGTGTGGCCAGCGTCGCGACCGGCCCGGTGGCGATCACCTCTGCCCCGGCGCGGTGCAGATAGACGACGCCGGTATTGACGCCAATCGCAACAGCAAGCCCGCGTTGGTCCGCCGCAGTCCGTAGTGCCAACGCGGCGCTCACGGCGCGTTCGGCATCGTCCTCATGCACCTGGGTCGCCCCGAAGAGTGCATGGAAACCGTTGCCAAAATGACGGCTGACCTGCGCCCCATACGGGGCGAGTAGTTCCGGCGCGACTGCCAGCAGACCCGTCACCTCCTCGGCGACGCGCGCAACTTGCGCATCCCACGCCGCTTCGACCGAAAGCGCAAGGTCCGCACACAGCACGCTTACCACGCTCACGTTCCCTTCGTCCGGCTGCGCTTCGCTCGCCCCGGTCATATCGTTCGCAGCGCGTCGTGCGATTGGCGGCGTCGCCAACTCCGCAACGGCAGGAAATTGGCCTCGCTTAATGGCGCGTTCCAACTGCGCGGTCTCCGCCGCGGGCCGGACGCCAAGCTCCGCATCCAGCGTCGCGGCACAGGTCGCGTACTGGCGGAGGGCGGCCGCAGTCATCCCCGCCCGCGCGTAGAGTTCCATCAGCGTGCGGTGAGCCGGCTCATGCAGGGGGTCGAGCGCCAGCCGACGTCGCGCCGTCGGCAGGGCCGCCGCGCAGTCGCCGCCCGCGCGCTAACAGAGCATCAGCCGTTCCAGCGCCCAAGCCAGATCGCCGCGCAACCCTTCCGCTAGAAAAAACTGCCAGTCGTCATATTCGGGACAGCCCGACAGCGTGAAGCCCGTCAGGAAGTCGTCGCGATATAGACCGGCCGCCGCCTGCAACGATGCAAGGCAAGTCGCACACACGGTCTCGTCTTCGTGCGGGTGGTTGCGACAGGCCGACACCAGCGCGGTGAACCGGGCGACGTCGAGCATCACGCTCGGCCCACTGACGAGGGAGACGCGCTCGCGGTCGCTCTCCACCCATTGCGGTCCTAGACACTGGCTGAGTTCGGAGAGACGACGGCGCAGCGCCGCGCGCGCATCTTGTTGGCCGTCGGCGGGCCAGAGCAGCGTCGCCAACGAATCCCGCGTTTGTGCGCCCCGGCACGCGAGATAGGCGAGCAGCGCAAGCGCCTTGCGCGGCCGCACAGCAAGCAGCCGGCCATTGAGTTGGACAATCGGTGGGCCAAGTAACGAGAGCTCAAGCGTGGTCATAGGATGCTCGCCTCCCTGGCTCCATGATACCCGTCGCGGCGCGTGAGATCAATCACGAAATAGGCCGACCGCGTGCCCGCGACAAAGAGAATCGCTTAGGACGCGGGTTAGGACGGTGGCTAGGCCGATCCTAGGACGCACGATGGCTAAGCTCAAAGTAGGGAACGCACAGGAGGCAAGTCCGACCGGGCGGCGTCGGCGACTCCCACACGAACCCGCCGGTGACGTTCTTGGCCAGACGTCACCCGAACAACCCGAAATCAGATCGGCAGCGGATGGCCCACGTGGGCCAAGGAGGGTTCTATGGAAACTCGCTCTACTGTACGGGCATCCGGACTGGTGTTTGCATTAGTTCTGTTGCTCTTCGCCGTGGTGACCGCGAGCGTCGCGCGCATGCAGGCGGAGTGGCCGCTGACGGTTCGCCGGGAGTCGGCCGGCCATCAGGCGACGCTGCCCTACTACTGGACAGGGGACGTTGTCCCCCAAATGCAATCGGTGAGCAACGCTACCGATACCGGTCGTCGGGAACTGGCGGATTATGAGGCGACGCTGCCGATCTACTACGTTGGCCCGTAGGCCCGTCGCCGCGCTGCTAGGAGAGGCGGCCCAGGGGGAGCAATCCCTCCGGGCCGCCTCTCTTTTGCGGAATGCTGCCGCTCCTTGCGCTCCGGCCCAGACGACAAACGCAGTCAGGTTATCGCGATAGTACTCGCGCGGGGCAGGGA